>JAZNFD010000117.1:0-3979 GCA_045588975.1 Acutalibacteraceae bacterium
CAGGTTCAGTTTCGCAGCGTGCCGCATAGGTTGTGATTGCAACGAAGCGGCTTTCGTTTTTGCCGCCGCTTTCGCGTATGGCTTTGAGTGCCGCAAGGTTGAGGTTATTGACAACCTCATAATGCTCGGGAATTCCGCTCCATTCGGTTTCGGAGCCCACAACTCTCGGCTCGTTCATCGTTTCAAAAATAAGGCGTTCGTCGTAGTCTTTGAAATACTCGCTCACCTGCGACCAGATGGCGGTAAGAACTGCTGTTACGTTTTCTTCGTACTCTTTATCCGTAACAAGCCAGAACGTGTCATCGTGATGAACGTTTATTATTGCATACATTTCACACTCGAGCACCCAGTCAACAATCTGCTTTACACGGGCAAGCCATTCTTTGTCAATCACATAATTCTCATCGAGGTGCTGTGCCCACGTTATCGGAATTCTTATCGTGTCGAAGCCTGCTGCCTTAACGGCTTCTATCATTTCTTTCGTTGTGTAGGGGTTGCCCCAGCAGGTTTCACTTTCAAGCCCCATTTTTTCGGTTGAGCCCATTTCGCAGGCATCAAGCGCGTTTCCAAGATTCCAGCCGTTGCCTAAACTTTTGGCGAACTCAACGGATTCGGTCTGCGGTACTTCGGGGAAAAACACCACATCAACAAAGCCCGAAAAACAACCGCTGAAAAAAGTGACGATAGCGGTGAAAAATGCAACAACTGAATTTATCATAAATATCACTCCAAATAATGTTTGCTGTAAAACAATCTTATCAAAAAGAGAAATGGAAATCAAGCAGATGAAGCATTAACAATATCGGAGATGTTTGTTGATAACTTTATATGTTTGTGCTACAATGAATTTGCGTTATATGTCTTAATCGAATAATAACATGACAGCACATCAGAGGAGGTTTCGTCTATGAAAAACAATTCCGGTACCGGCTCGAAGATAATCTCGGTTATACTCGGAGCAATCATCGGCGGATTTATGTGGAGATGCAGGGGTGACGGCGGCTTTGGCTCATCGTGGGGTCTTTACAGCGTCGGTCTTGTGCTTATGCTCCTCATTTATCACTTCTACGGCAAGCGCAAGGGTATGAAATATGAAATGATACCTTTGGGCGGACTTATGCTGGGTTTGAGTGTTACGGGTTACGCTACTGTTCTTGAACAGCTTGCGGGCGTTGTCTGGAGCGATCTGCCTTATTCGGGTGAGATGCTCAACGGTCTTGAACCCGTATTCACAGGTCCGAACGGTGATGTTTATGCACCGATAGACCATGTAAGCGGTGCGGTAATAATCTTCCTTATGGCATTCACCCTGATTCCGCTTTTCGCATTCTTTGTTACGTCGCTTTTCTCAGGCAAGGAATATAAAATCAAGCACTACATAATAGCGGTAGCTGTATATATGGTGTCTCAATTGATTTTCAAAGCAACGGTTTCACACTTTATTATTCAGCTCATCAACCCCGACCAGGTGGCTTATGCTGCACTTGGTCTTGAGGCATACGGACACAACTATGCAAGCCCGATGGCGGCATATATGAGCCATTTTCTCGACAGGGGCTGGACTCAGGACATTCCGTTTTTTGAAAACTACTATATGAGCATTGAGCATATTTCCGATGCTCTTTCAGTTATTGTTCTTTCAGCGTATGCCCTTATTTTCCGTAAGGACAAATACACCGGCTTTGGCTCGCTTATTCTTAATCTGCTCACCGCAGTCACAACAACCATATTTACCCCTCTTGTTTCAAGCCACTTTAATTCGGGCTTTTTCAAGGGTGTTGAGTTTTCCGAAACCTTCAGACGCTTTGCAACCTGGGGCACATGGGAATTCGTTACCGGATTTTTCATCGGTCTGTTTGTTATGGCTTTCCTTGCCATTACTGCCGGAAAGAACAGAGAAAATGAAGAATGCGATATGTCACCGCTTATCTCAAATCAAAAAATCAATTTCGGTTTTAACTTTGTTCTGACGGTATTCATTCTCGGTGTGACACCTGCAAGAGCAATAGGTATCAGGTTTGCACGGCTTCTTGCTCACACGGGAGCACTTGCGGACGATGAGCCTCTCGGTACAATTCTGACGGTAGTATTGTCCGTAATATTCGGCGTGTTTATGATTAAAATACTGAGCAGAAATATGCTTAAAAAAGATTCGAATGCCTTTGATATGTCACCCGTAAAATTTGCGAAAATTGCACTTCCGTCATATCTCGGTATGTGCTTTACCGTATATTTTTTCTTTGACAATGTCGGAATACGCTACATCAAAGAGGATATCACCGTGCCGATTATGCTTGTCGCATCAGCGTTGATTGCAGCGATTTATATTCCGTTGAGAGCGGTACAGAAACGCTGCGAATAAAAGCGGAAATAACCTGATAGTAGTGAAAAAGCCGTCCGATTTTTCGGACGGCTTTCCTATTTTAATGAATCATTCTTCAAAAGAAGCCATAGCATCTTTTACTGCATAAAATGCAGGCTTTGGATTTCCGTTGACATCTGTTATTCCCCATGCGGTTTCATAGGGGCAGTCCGACTGTCCACAGTACCAGCATGCAGGTGAATCCCTCCAACAGAAAACGAAAAATCCTGCAAGACAGTCTATCTTTTTCAAAGCAGGCAAAAGTTCTCTGTAAAACTCAGCCTGACCCTCCGGCGTATGGGTTATACCTGTAAGTGTTTCATCGAGAAAGCAGTAGAAATGCTTATACATAGCCTCGAAAACTGCATCGCCCCAAGTTGCAGGGTCGGGATACTCCTCATAAACATGATATTTCAGCTCCGCCGGAAGTTTTGCGACAAAATTCTCAATGTCCGCACGTGCCGCTTCTTCGGAATCATAGCCGTAACGTGCAAGAATTTCGGCACGCTGTGCATCACTTTTCGGCTCTCCTGCACTGACAAAACCGAATTCTGCCACAATGATCGGCTTTTTAGTTATGCGGTTCACCTTGCGGACTGCGGAAACATAGTCGTGCAACTCGCCGCCGTACCACGTGCCGTAGTAAAGGTCAACTCCAACAAAATCCATATACTGCAGATAAGGTTTCATAAGGTAGTGCAGCTCTTCCATAACACCTGCGGAGTTGTAACCGATTATCAGGTCGCCCTTGACTTCGCTGAGGGCCTCTGCCTGAATACCGATAAACTTTGCCCCCTGCTCCATTGTCAGCGGATATGTGAAGTTGGAAACACCCATCTCGTTTGTTATCTGTATTCCGCCTATAATATCACGCAGGTCGTTGCAGAGAAATACTGCAATCTCTTTTGTACGTTCGGCATTTTCGTCTGCTGACGGGTCGAAACCGCCGATTTCAAAATACGATCTCGGGTATGGAGTGATCGCCATAACCTTAATTCCCTGCTCAGCGTAGCCCTTTGCTCTGTTTTTAAACGCAATATAAGAGGCGCTGATGCTGCCGTCTGCGTTATACGGGTACGGAATATCAAAACGCACCCAACCAAGACCAAGCTCATTGATACGTTCATAATTTTCATCAGGATGGCAGACTCCGTAAATATATCCGCCCGTCTTTTCCTGAAGCAATTGAGTATCTTTATTTGTGCCGTTAAAGAAACCCGTTATTGATGTGAACATCAAAGAAAATATAAGCAACATGGATTCGAACCATTGAACTATATTCATACGAAAACCTGCTTTCTGTTTGTTTAAGTTTATAGTAGCAAACACAGCCGAAAAAAGCAAGACAGAACTGTATCGTATAAACACATTATGTATGAAATAAATCGAGCACTTTCTTTTGGCTCTTCTCCGCCATCTGTTTAAACTCCCACGCACCGCCGAATTTGCGGGTGACATAGGTTACGACGATGTCGGATTTGGTGAGCATCCATTTATTGCGGTAGTTGATGGCAAAGCGGCGGGGAACGGTTTCTATTCCTTCGGGAAGGATTGAGAGCTCGTCGGGAATGTCATTCTTGCCGGGCATATAGGCAAGGACAACATAATATTTTATCG
>JAZNFD010000118.1:0-3991 GCA_045588975.1 Acutalibacteraceae bacterium
GATTGTAAAAAAAGGCGAGCATCTTTCCGCAACCGGTAAAATGTCAACAATATTCACCCTCTACAATCTTTACAGCAATATGTCAAAGGACGACATAATCTGGCATGCTCAGAAAAAAGTTATCGAAGAGCTTGCAGAAAAAGGCCCGTGCGTAATCGTTGGCAGATGCGCTGATTATATTCTCCGCGAAAAGGATAATGTTGTTAAAATTTTTATCTATGCCGATAAAGAATCAAGAGCCGAAAGGATCGTAAAAATATACGGTGAAAACAAGGAAAATTCGGAAAAGAGAATCAAAGAACGCGACAAAAAACGTGCCGCTTACTATGAGCATTACACCGAAATGACATGGGGCGCTCCCGCTCATTACGATATCTGCCTCAACAGCAGCAAATTCGGCATTGACAAATGCGTTGAAATTATCACGAATTTATAAGATGAAATCCCGAAGGCAACCGTGCTTTCGGGATTTTTTATGCTTGACCTCGGTCGCTTTTTTTGATATTATTATAAAGTATATAATTATAAGGAGGAATATCCTTGGGAATTGGAAATAAAATCAAAGATGCCGTAGGTATCGAAGGCAATACCTGGGAATATCTCAGACCGATTGTAGGCTATAACGTTATCAACATTACCATAGGCGGTGTTACAAACCCCTTAAGCAAATATCATCAGCAGTTTCTGAATTACGTTGAAGGACTCGACACCCGAATGACGGGCAGAATAAGTGCAATCGCAGGTGTATTTGATGCAATAACCGACCTTGCAATGGGTTTTATAACAGACAGAACAAAATCCAAGCTCGGTAAGCACAGAGTCTGGATTATCACAGCTCTCCCCATTCTTCTTATCGGTTATTTTATGAAGTGGTACTCGTTCGGTATTTCCGGCACGGGTAACACAACTGCACTTTTCTTATGGTATCTTATGGCTTCGTTTGTTTACAGCACAGGTTATACCATGATGAACATTCCCCATGCCGCAATGCTGCCGACCATTGCACCGAGATATTTCGAGAGAACTCAATATAAGATAATGGAATATATTTTCAATATGTTCGGTATGTTCCCTTCGTTCATTTTTATGAGTGTTGTTCTCGGCGGAACAAATCTTGATGACCCCTCGGCTGCGGACAGATCCAAATATCTGCTTTGCGGCATTTGTTTTATTCTCTATTTCTGTTGGTCACCGATCGTTACTTTCTTCTCAACCAAAGAGAAGAGCTCGGCGGATATGGTAAACCCTCCGCTTAATCTTTCATATTTCTTCAAAGAATATATTCAGGTTTTCAAAAACAAAGCTTTCAGGCAGTATTTCTTTATCGGATTATTTTATAGCTTTGCAAAGAATTTCTACGGCGATGCAGATCAGATATTCCTTCGCAGTGTAGCAGATAAATACAGCCACTTTGCAATGCTTCAAACCATCGCAGGTGTTGCTGAAGTTGCAGGCGGACCGTTCAACTATTTCCTTTCCCGTTATATGGACAAACGTTTCTGTGGTCTTGCGCTTACTCCGTTTATGATTGCAGGTCTGCTAATCAACGGCTTTGCAACCCCCTCAACTCCCGTGTTCTTTATTTATCTTGCATCAATTCTCTATAACTTCGGTTTCTCGGGACCCGGTTTTGTTGTTAACAACATTCAGCCCGATATCACTGACGTTGATGAACTTATCACAGGCAGAAGACGCGAGGGCGTTATCTCAACCTTCAATTCATTCCTTAAGAAAACAAGCCTCAGCATTTCTTCGGGTGCTCTCGGTTATATGCTTTACTATATGGGCTATGATGTTAACAACCCGAACTATGAAATGCTTTCGGGTACTGCCGAAATCGGTATCCGTCTTGCAGTAAGCTGGCTTCCTGCTATATTTATGGCGATTTCTCTCTTCCTTACTTTCAGATACAAAATGAAAAAAAGAGATCACGAACTTATCCAGCTGGCTATCAAGCAGAAACACGAAACAGGCACGTGCGATATTTCTGGAAGCGACAAAAAGCGCCTTGAACAGATTGCAGGTCAGAAATGGGAAGATATGTGGATAGGTCAGACGGGCGTTGACAGAAAGCTCGAAGAAATCGCAAACATCTAAAATTACATAATTTATTCCGACAAGGAGAAAATACATTGGCAGTTTCAAAAGATAAAATCAGAAATTTTTGTATCATCGCACATATAGACCACGGCAAGTCAACCCTCGCCGACAGACTTCTTGAAAAAACGAAGTCTGTTGCTCTGCGCGATATGACGGCTCAGCTTCTTGATAAGATGGACCTTGAAAGAGAAAGAGGCATCACAATCAAGGCTCACGCCGTTAAGCTCAACTATCTTGCCGAGGACGGCGAAGAATATGTTCTTAACCTCATCGACACCCCCGGTCACGTTGACTTTAACTACGAAGTTTCACGTTCACTTGCAGCTTGCGAAGGTGCTGTGCTCATAATCGACGCTTCTCAGGGCGTTGAGGCTCAGACTCTTGCAAACACATATCTTGCTCTTGACCACGACCTTGAGCTTGTACCCGTAATCAACAAAATCGACCTTCCTTCGGCAGACCCGGACAGCGTTGCCGCAGAGGTTGAGGATGTTATCGGTCTTGACTGCTCCGAAGCGCCGAGAGTTTCGGCAAAAACAGGTGTCAACATCGAGCAGGTGCTTGAACGCATTGTAAAAGACGTTCCTGCACCTGAAGCAAACGATGATTTGCCGTTGCGCGCCCTTATTTTCGACTCCGTTTATGACAGCTACAAGGGCGTTATCGTTTACGTCAGAGTCAAAGAAGGTAAGATCAAACCCGGTGACACAATGAGAATGATGGCAACGGGTGCTGAATTCACGGTTGTTGAAACAGGATATATGCGAGCGACCATTCCCGAGCCTTGCAAAGAGCTTACCGCGGGTGAGGTCGGCTACATCACAGCATCCATCAAAACGGTTGGCGATGCACGTGTCGGTGACACCGTAACAACAGTTGAAAACCCTGCTGCAGAGCCGCTTCCCGGCTACAGAAAAGTTAACCCGATGGTTTACTGCGGTGTTTATCCGGCTGACGGTGCAGACTATGAAAACCTCCGTGATGCACTTGAAAAGCTTCAGCTCAACGATGCCGCGCTGACATATGAACCGGAAACATCGGGCGCTCTCGGTTTCGGTTTCCGCTGCGGCTTCCTCGGTCTGCTTCACCTTGAAATAATTCAGGAAAGACTTGAAAGGGAATATGATCTTGACCTTGTAACAACAATTCCCAGCGTTGTTTATAAAATCAATCTCACAGACGGCTCGATGGTTGAAATTGACAACCCCACTCACTATCCCGACCCCGCAACCATCGCATCATGTGAAGAGCCTTTCACCGATGCTCATATCTATGCCCCCTCGGAATACGTCGGCGCAATTATGGATTTGTGTCAGGACAGACGAGGCATATTCAAGAATATGGACTACATCACTCCCGACAGAGTTGACATTCATTATGAGCTTCCGCTGAACGAAATCATTTACGATTTCTTCGATTCGCTCAAGTCAAGAACAAGAGGCTATGCTTCATTTGACTATGAGATTTCCGATTACCGCAAATCAAATCTTGTTAAGCTCGACGTTCTTCTCAACGGCGATATTGTTGATGCTCTTTCATTCATCATCCACTCCGAAAAGGCATATTCAAAGGCAAGAAAGATTGCAGAAAGACTCAAGGAGCATATTCCCCGTCAGATGTTTGAAATCCCCATTCAGATCGGCATCGGCGGAAAAATCATCGCCCGTGAAACCGTTAAGGCAATGCGCAAGGATGTTCTTGCAAAGTGCTACGGCGGTGACATCACCCGAAAGAAAATGCTTCTTGAAAAGCAGAAGGAAGGCAAGAAGAGAATGCGTCACTTTGGCACGGTCGAAGTACCTCAGGAAGCATTTATGGCGGTTCTCAAGCTTGACGACAACGACTAAAAAGGGCGGCGTAATGCCGCCTTTTTCAGCAGGTGATTATATGA
>JAZNFD010000119.1:0-10749 GCA_045588975.1 Acutalibacteraceae bacterium
CCGCAATGAAATACGGAAAAACAGCAACCTTCATGCCTAAACCCATCTACGGCGAGGCAGGCAGCGGCATGCATGTACATATGCTCCTGCTGAAGGACGGCGAACCCGTATTCTCCGATGACAACGGTTATTCTCACCTCAGCAAAGAGGCTCATTGGTTCATGGGAGGACTTTTAAAGCATATCCACTCACTCTGCGCTCTTACAAACCCCAGCACAAACTCATTCAAGAGACTTGTTCCCGGCTACGAAGCACCCGTAACAGTCGGCTATGCAACATCAAACAGAAGCGCGGTTATCCGTATTCCCGCTTATGCAAAGAGCCCCGACAAGAGAAGATTCGAGCTTCGTAACCCCGACGCAACCTGCAACCCCTATTTCTGCTACGCAGCTATCCTTATGGCAGGTCTTGACGGCGTTAAGAATAAGATTGATCCCCATGCAAACGGTTGGGGTCCCTACGACGTTAACCTCTATCATCTTCCCGAAGAAGAAAAGGCAAAGCTTCAGCAGCTTCCCACATCGCTCGAAGCATCGCTTAACGCTCTCGAAGCAGACCACGACTTCCTCACAGCAGGCGGCGTATTCCCCGAAGAGCTTATCGCAAACTTCATCAAGACAAAGCGTGCCGAGTGCAGCCAGCTTTCAGCAATCCCCCATCCCGCAGAATTTGATAAGTACTACAATCTTTAATTAAAATTAACGCACCTTCCGTATCGGATGGTGCGTTATCAATTCGGAGTAATAAATTATGAAAAACAAAGTTTGTATGATCGCCCACAGAGGTTTCAGCTCAAAATATCCCGACAATACCGAAATCGCATTCATCAAAGCGGCAGAAAACGGCTCCGGTGGCGCTGAAACCGACGTAAGAATAACCAAAGACGGAGTACTTGTTGTCAATCACAATGATGAGGTTACTTTTGCTGACGGAACAGAGATTCTTGTTGCCGAAGCAACCTATGAAGAGCTTACCGCAAAGCCTTTGGAAAACGATGAATCTGACGATGTTGTTTACCTCTGCACTTTCAGACGCTACCTTGAAATAATGAAAGAAAACAATATGATTTGTTTTGTTGAACTCAAAGGCGAATTCAGCGACGAAAAGGTAAGAGAAGTTTTTGAAACCGTCGAAGAAGTTTATGACCTTTCAAAATGCATTATGCAGTCCTTTGACTTCAACAATCTCATCAAAGCCCGCGAAATGTTCCCTGAATTGCCGTTGATGCTCACCTACGGCTCTGAGGAAGAGGACTACAAACGTTGCTTCGACTACGGTTTTTCTATTGATGCATATTACGGAATCATAACAGAAGAAATGATAAAAGAATTCCACGACAGAAATCTTGAAGTTGCACTTTGGACGGTAAACGATAAAGAAGCTCTTGATCACTGCCTTTCGCTCGGCGTTGATTACATAGAATCCGACGTTTTCGGCAAAATACAAAACCCGTAATTATCATTAAAATCAATTGCAACATATCAAGAGTAACGGCTTACGAATTTTCGTGAGCCGTTATTTTTTCTGCAATCATCTTAAACACGGGTGCACAGCTTACCGCACCCTCTCCGCCGTTTTCCTTAAGAATTGCAACGGCATATTTCGGATTATCGACTGGGAAATATCCCGCAAACCACGCATTATATATTTCTTCCCCGTGCTGAGATTTTCCCGTCTGAGCAGTTGCAGTTTTTCCCGCAACGGAAACATAATCACTTCCGGCTTTTCTTCCGCTTCCGTTTTCGACAACCGATTCAAGAAAAATCCTGAGTTTTTTTGCTGTTTCCGCACTTATTACCTGTAATTTATCGCTTTTATGATAAATTTTCGTTAAATTTCCGTCTTTATCGCATCTGCCTTCAATCAGATAAGGTTCAACGTAAACTCCGTTTCTCGCTATCGTTGCCATAAGCGAGCAAATCTGAAGCGGCGTTGCAAGAAGCGAGCCCTGACCGAATGAAAAATTGGCAACAGCCGCTTTTGAATCAAGCTCTTCAACTGACGGCAAATAACCCTTTGATGATTCGATTCCGTCTGCAAGCGTGATTCTCTTTCCGAAGCCGAAAGCAGATGCAATGTCAACAATTCTTCCGACATCTGTTTTCAATGCCAGCTCAATAAAATAGGTGTTGCACGAATTCTCAACCGCACCCTTCATATCAAGCAAGCCGTGACCGTCCTTTTTGTGGCAACGAAAGGTCACTCCGTTATACACAACGCTTCCCGTACAATTATACACAAAGCTTTCATCGGCTCCGTTTTCAAGTGCGGCAGCGGCAACAACGGGTTTGAAAACAGAACCCACGCTGAACGGAAGCAACGCTCTGTTAATCAGCGGAGATTTTTCATCGTCCAGATATTCCGATATATCATACTGATTAAACAAAGGTCTCGAAACGCACGCTCTTATCGCACCGCTTTCCGTATCCATAACAACCGCTGCGGCACATTCCGCGCCTGAGGCATCAAGCACGGCTTCGGTTATCGTCTGAATATCTTTGTCAAGTGTCAGCACAACACCGTTTTTCGGAGGAGTGTTGCCCTTGATTTCTATTTCTTCTCCGAGCATTACTCTGCCTTTGGCATTTGCAGAAAACACAAAACTGACATTACTGCAGTTTTCGGATAAAACGGATTCGAACGCTTTTTCCGTTCCGCTTATCCCTTGTCCCTCGGAATTCAGATAACCGATGATATGGCACGCCGTGAATGCCGACGGATAGCGTTTCGGCACTCTTGCGGATATGATGTTTTCTGTTGAACTGATCGGATAATCGATTTTTACCGCAACGGGGTTTCCTTTTGACATTCTTTCCAGAACCGACTCAAACACATCGGGCATAACCCTTCCTTTCAAGCAGGCAAGCGCCTCGTTTGACGGCTTTGCGGCGGCATAAATATCCGATTCCGAATTTGTCAGACTACGCATTTCGCAGTCATAGATTGTTCCCCTCAGGGTTGCAATATCAACCGTTTTGAACGAGGACATTCCCGACACCTGCATCGCATCCGAACATAGGTCGTAAAGACGTATTCCCGACAGCGAAAAGAATGATATTATAATCAGGACGATAAATAAAGCACGCTTTTTCAAAAAAATCAGCTCCCTGCGATATTTTGCCGCGGAGAGCTGATATTAAACCTTTTTCAGTTTCTTTTTTGACGAAATAACAACACCCGAAATAATGAGCATTGCTCCGATGACACCCATAACGGTTATCGGCTCTTTAAGAAAAATTCCGCCCGTTACGAGAGTTACAAACGGATTTATATAGATATAATTATTGGTTGTTACCACGCCGAGTCGGTAAATTGCTTTGTTCCACAGCACATAACAGATTCCGCTTCCGATCACTCCGAGGAAGAGAATGCAGAAAAGCATATCGGGCTTTGCAAATGCTTCAAACGGCATACGGTCGCCTTGAATCAACGCTATCGGAAGAGCTGTCACAAAGCCGTAAAACATAAGCTTGCGGGTAAGCATAACGCTGTTGAATCTGACAACACAGGTGCGGAGAATTACCGAATAAACCGCCCACAAAAATGCCGCACCGAGCGAAAGCGCATCGCCTGCGGGATTAAGCTTAAGCACAAACTGACCGTTGAACACGACCAACACAACGCCCGCAAACGCAACGATGAACCCGAATGCCGTGTTTCTGCTGAACTTCTCGCTTTTTATGAAAAAGTGCGCAAGAATCGCGGTTATTATCGGCGCACCCGCAACAATAATGCTCACGTTTGATGCGAGAGTGTATTTCAAAGCGGTGTTTTCGGTTATGAAATACAGAGTGCAGCCGAAAATACCCATCGCAAGAAACAGCAATTCATCTTTGAATGTTGTTTTTTCGGCTTTCGGACGTATCAGCCAGAGAACGACGTATGCAATCGCAAAACGGCAAAGCATAATCTGAACGGGCGTGAATTCCGAAAGCAGCATTTTGGTTGTAATAAAAGTGCTTCCCCAGACGATTATCGTTACCAGCGCAAAAATATGACCTGTAAATTTTTTATCGGATAACTTCATATCAGACATTGAAACGGAAAAGAACAACATCGCCGTCCTTCATGACATACTCCTTGCCTTCGCTTCTGACAAGTCCCTTTTCTTTTGCTGCAGCAATTGAGCCGAGTTCAATAAGATCCTCATAAGCGATAACCTCGGCACGGATAAATCCGCGTTCGAAGTCACTGTGAATCTTGCCCGCCGCCTGAGGTGCCTTTGTACCGTTGGTGATTGTCCACGCTCTTACTTCGGGCTGACCGGCAGTAAGATAGGAAATAAGTCCGAGAAGTGCATAGCTCTTCTTAACGAGAAGGTCCAGACCGCCAGATTCAACACCGAGCTCTTCGAGGAACATCTCTTTCTCGTCCTTTTCAAGCGATGCGATCTGAGCTTCAAGCTCTGCGCAGATGGGAAGAACTTCGCTGCCCTCGCCTGCTGCAATTTCACAGACTTTCTTATAATGATTGTTATTGTCAAGTCCGCCCGCAAAATCGCTTTCGCTCATATTGCAAGCATAGATAACGGGTTTTGCGGTAAGAAGCGCAATTTCGGAGAGCCATGCTTTTTCGTTTTCGTCGCACTCAAGGTTTCTTGCAGGAACATTATCCTCAAGGCTCTGCTGAAGCTTTTTAAGGAATTCAAGCTCCGATGCGAGAGTCTTATCGCCCTTCATAGCTTTTGTTACTCTGTCTATTCTGCGCTCAACCATTTCGATGTCGGAAAGGATAAGCTCAAGATTGATGGTTTCAATATCTCTTTCGGGGTCGATGGTTGCATCAACGTGAACTATATCGTCGTCCTCAAAGCAACGGACAACGTGAATAACCGCATCAACCTCACGGATGTGTGAAAGGAATTTGTTACCGAGGCCTTCACCCTTGGATGCTCCGCGGACAAGACCCGCAATATCAACAAATTCAATGAATGCAGGAGTGATTTTTACGGGATTATAAAGCTCTGCAAGCTTATCGAGTCTTTCATCGGGCACGGAAACAACTCCGACATTAGGTTCGATTGTGCAGAACGCGTAGTTCGCCGACTGTGCGCCTGCGTTCGTTATTGCATTGAAAAGAGTACTCTTACCTACGTTAGGCAGACCTACTATACCGAGTTTCATATATCTTTATTCTCCTTTGGGTTTCATTCATTTTGCGATTATACCACATATTAAATCATTTCACAAGTGAATAAGTAAATTTTTCTTTATAATAATTGTTGTAAATCAAATGTTATAATCAGACAACCGCTTCACCGCAGAAATTAACCACGGGTGAAACGGTTGAATGAATATAAAATCGCGTTCGGCAATGTATCTCATACCGCTGTCTTCCGAATTATGGATTGCTGTGTCGTTTGATTTTTCGCCGTATCAATAGCCGAAATAATCTTTACAATATTGCTCTACGGTATTAATATACTCCATTTCACACAAGGGATCAAGTCCGAGACCGTGATTAGAAAGCGGATAGAGAATATAGCTGTGAATCGCACCTGCATTTTCAAAGGCAGATTTTATTCTTTCTGCATTTCCGGAAGGAACTATCATATCAGTTCCGCCATAAGCAAGGATTGACGGTACCGTGTCTTTGGTTACATAAGCAGTAGGCGAAACAAGATTTATGACATCTTCAGCTTTTCCGTTTTCAATCATTTCTTCCGTAATCTCTATTCCCGAAAGCATACTTGCAAGGTTGGTACTTCCCCATACCTCGGAATGAAAATCGGAGGGACCGACCTGATTTGCGGTGAAAACCAGCTCTATTGCAGCTTCATCCGCTCTTGAAAAGCCGTAAAGCATCGAAAGATGAGCACCTGCCGAATAACCCGATACAGCAAGCTTGGTGATATTAAGCTCTTTTTCATCGGAGAAATCCTTGATTTTTTCAATCGCCATATCTATTTCGTCGCACATTGTAAGCGCTGTAACCTTGCCGAAAAGTCCGTCGGCATAAAGAGTGTAATTCATAGTTGCGGTGATATAGCCTTTTTTGGCAAAACGCTCGCATTTTTCTGCCATATCCCCTTTTTTGCCCGAGGTCCATGAGCCGCCGTGAATGTAAAGAATAACACCGTTGTGTTCATTGTCATATGCAGATTCGGGAACATAGATATCCATAATGTTTCTTTCAGCTTCACCGTAAGCAAGATTTTCATAAATATCATATTCTTCAAATGACAAACCGCCGATAAAAGCCGAAAAAACACTGAAGGATGAAAGGATAACAGCAATCATTCTCTGTAAAATCTGTAACATATTTCTCTCTCCTTTAAATCAAATTACAGAATAAATCTGAACGCATAGATTATGACATTCAGCAGATTATTGAAAACGAATCTGACAAAAGTGAAAACATACGGGAATTCAAAATCCCAGTCATCAAAGGTGTCAAGCGAGCCGATGAGGGATGAATCGTAGGTTATTTCGGGGTTTTTGAATGCCTTTGTTTCCATTTTCATTATGCAGAGATTCTTGCAGGCTTCACGCAGAGCGTTGCCGAAACCGACGGGGTCTTTTGCATAGGCGAGCTTGACTGCCGCTTTGTGCTGAATTGCCTGAAGCGCCCACATTCCCGAGAGAATCGTATCGTTGCCGTTATACACTGCAAGAACGGGGCTCATATATCCGCTGCCCGTGAAGTTTGATGAATAGTCCGAAACAACGAAACCCTCAAATCCCCATTCTTCACGGAGTAAATCCTTAAGAAGTGCAGAGCTTGAGCCGCACCATTTTGTGCCGATTCTGTTATATGCCGACATTATTCCCTTGGGCTGTGCTTCTTTCACGGGAATTTCAAATGCCTTGAGATAAATTTCACGCATTGCCTGCTCATCGCACCAGGTGAAAATTCCGTTTCTGTGGGATTCCTGATCGTTGAGAGCAAAATGCTTTATGGTTGTGACAAGGCTTTCGGAGTTCGCACCCTTGATGATTTCAGCCGCCATAATTCCCGAAATAATCGGGTCTTCGGAGAAATATTCAAAGTTTCTGCCGCCGCGGGGATTTCTGTGAATATTAGCACCGGGAGCATACCAGGTATCCGTACCCATATCTGCAGCTTCCTTACCCGCACCCTTACCCATTTCATAAGCAAGGTCAACATTCCAGGTACAGCCGATTGCGGTTGCGCAGGGATATGCCGTGCCGCTGTCGGTATAAACGAGACCGTTTCTGCCTTTAACGCTTGAAGGTCCGTCGTTATCCATTGTGTGAGGAATTCCGAGACGCTCAACGCCGTGAGTTTCATAACCGCCGTTGATAACAAGCATCGTCATTTCATCGAGTGTAAGCTGGTCAAGGAATGCATCCCAGAGAGTTTCATCCTCGGCAACATCCTGAAGTGTTATGGTCTTATCATATCTGACTCCCATCTTCGGTGCTTCGCCCTCGGTTACGGGGTCGGGTGTCTTGTCAACATCAATGAGATAATCATCTTTATCGAGGTCGCGGAGCGAAGGATATGTGCCGTTAACATCCGCTCTTGACATTATCTCATATCCGCTGTAAACATCTTCAAAAAGATTTTCAATTTCCGTACCCGTTGCGGAATCATTCCTGATTATCTTTGTTTCTGCAATTTCATAATCATAGGATGCGATGTGATTTCTGACATCGTTTGCAACAATGATTTTATATGTGCCTTCTTCAAGCACCCAGGCTTCGTTATCCTTATAGTCATAGGATGCCATATCATCGGTCTTGAATGAAATTGTGAGAGTTTCGGTTTCATCGGGATTGAGAAGCTTTGTTTTTGCAAATCCGCCGAGGCAGATTGCGCTCTTTTCAATGCCGCCCTCGTTGTAGGGTGCGCTGTAATAAAGCTGAACAACCTCTTTGCCCGCTCTGTCACCTGTGTTTTTGACTCTGACTTTTACGGTTATTTCATCGGAGTTGAAATCAGTTGAAACAACACTCTTTTCAAAGCTCGTGTATGACAGACCGTAGCCGAAAGGATACTGCACCTTATCCTTGGCGAAGGTTTCAAAATAGCGGTAACCGATATATATTCCCTCATAGTATTCAACAAAATGCTCGCCGCCGTCATATTCGTTACTGCCGAAACAAACGCTTGAGGGGTGGTCTTCAACGCTGTATGCGATTGTATCCGTAAGTCTGCCCGAGGGATTGACCTCGCCGTCGAGCATACGGGGTACGGCAGTCATACCGAATTCACCGGGAATCCAGATAATCGCCGCCGCTTTGATGCTTTCGTATTCATCAATCCAGCCCATTTCCATAACGTTGCCGATATTGAAAAGAACAACAACATTTTCAAATGTCGCAGTAACCTTGTCGATCATTGCTTTTTCGTCATCGGAAATGCTGAGAGTTTCAACCGTGTGGTCTGTTCCTTCGGCACTTGTTCTGCTGATAACAATTATCGCCGTATCGGAAAATTCAACGGCATTTTTGAGAAGCTCGTTTGTGAGATGCTTCGGATTCATTTCTTCAAGAGTATTCTTTGCAAGAAGCACCTGAAGAAGATTGTTGATAACCGTGTTATCGGTCTTGGGAAGCTCGTTCGAAAGGCAATGCTTTTCGTAAAGCGCACGAAGCTCGGAGTTATATTCAATACCCTCTGTCTCAAAAGCTTCATAGAGAGTTACGGGGTCATCGGTTGTTATCGCTCCCGAGCCTGCACCGCCGAAAAACGGGCATACCGAACCTGCGCCGAAAATATTCACCTTTTTATTTTCAAGCGGAAGGAAATTATCTTCATTTTTGAGAAGAACAATACCTTCGCTTTCAATCTGAATTGCGGTTTCTTTGGTTTCGGCTATTATTGCGGGGTCAACGTCACCGCTTGTCGCAAAGGCGGTATTGCCTGTCAGGAGTGACAAAACAAGCACAAGCGATAAAATTTTCAAAAATCTCTTTTTCATTTGAACACCTCTTTGTTCATTTTATAATTTTATTATACTTTGAATACTTCTTTGTTTCAATAACAAAATTGCTGTTGATGTGTTTAATTTTGCTCAACAAGCATAAATATTGTTCCGGCAATTCCAAAAGAAAATGTTGACTTGAAATTAAACGGATGATATATTAAAGAAAAAAGTAAGGAGAAATATAAAATGAAAAAATTAACAGCAATTATTTTAAGCCTTGCGATGATTTTCTGCATATTCACGGTTTGCGGATATGCCAATGCCGAAAAGCCGTTTTATCTTGTGCTCGGTGATTCAATAGCTTACGGCTCGGGCATTTCAAATTCAAGAGAAGCCTGCTACGGAAAAATCGTTGCGGACACCAACGGCTATGATTATGCCAACCACTCAATCCCCGGCCACACAACAACAAATCTTATAAACCGCTTGAATGACGAAACGGTAATTGCCGACTTAGAAAAAGCGGATATCATCAGCATTTCAATCGGCGGAAATAACTTTCTTATGAGCAACCTCATAGGTCTTATGTTCGATTCAATCGTTAAAAATGACCACACCCGGTTCGATGCCATTGCAGATAATTTCTATAAAGAGTTCTGTGAAATAATCGATATCATCAATTCACACAACGCCGATGCCGTCATTCTGATGCAGACACTTTATAATCCGCAGTCGGGCTATCTGAGAGCGCCTTATCAGCAGGGTGCGGACAGAATCAACGCCGCAATAGAACGATACAACTCGGAAAATCCCGGTGAAATTGTTATTGTAGGTGTCGGAGCAGCACTCGGCGACGATATGGCAAACTTTGCTGATGATGAAATACATCCCAGCGCACAGGGTAATGAAATCATTGCAAGGGTTATTCTTGACAAGCTTAATGAGCTAGGTCTCGGAAGCAATGCCGCACCTGTTATTCAGTCAGAAGGCAAAGACATTGAGATTTCCGCAATCTTTACATCAACATTAAGAATTGCAGGATTTATGTTCAACGCAATGTCCGTTGTGTATAATTTCTTTGCAGGAATTTTTTCATAATATAACAAAACCGTGCAGCCGATAAAGCTGCACGGTTATTCTTATATCATATTACCGACCGTATAGCCGTCATAAACCGCATTGGGAATAATTGCGCCGCCGTTGGAGTCGCCGATGTTATAGATTTCACCGACTTCGTCTTTGAGCGATTCATAAAGAGAGGCCTCGGGTCTTGTGCCGATTGCAACAACAACCGTATCGGCTCTGACGGAATTTTTTCTGCCGTCTTTTGATTTGTAAATCACATCCGTTGCGGTTATTTTTTCGACCGCACATTCGGTAAGAATATCAACCTTGTTTCCTTTGAGATGACCGAGAAGAATCGTTTGCGCTGTTTTGCCCGTATTGCCCGCAAGAGAATCCGTCAGCTCGATTATGCTGACCTTTTTGCCCTGCTTTGCAAGAAACTCTGCGGTTTCGCAACCAATTGAGCCGCCGCCGATAACTACAACGTTTTTACCGCTCGGAGTGCCGTTAAGAATATCAACCGCATTGACTGCTCTTTCCGCGCCCTCAACCTTAAGAACGGCATTTTTGACACCCGTTGCACACACAACGGCATCGGCTTTCAACGCAAGCACATCTTCCTTCGTCATCTTTTTACCCAGATGAACATTGACACCGTGAAGTTCAAGCTGTCTTTCAAGATAAGGTTTCATAAGACCGAGATGCTGTTTGAAAGGAGGTTTGCAGGCAAGATTCAGCTGACCGCCGACCTCGTTTGCCGCATCATAGATATCAACGGTATGACCTCTCATCGCCGCAATTCTTGCCGCCTCAACACCCGCAACACCTGCACCGATAACAACAACCTTTTT
>JAZNFD010000120.1:0-2155 GCA_045588975.1 Acutalibacteraceae bacterium
CAAAAGGTGATTTTTCCGTTGATTCAATAGTATTTAACGGAAAGCAGACAGATGCCGAAAGCGAAGGCGACTTTACTTTTGACAATGACGGTTCGGTAATTTTTTCGGATAAATATAAAATCAGCTTTAACGGCCTGGCGCTCGGCTGGTTCAATTATTACGGAATAGCATACAGTTCCGATGCATATATTAAAGGAACTATCCGTTATCGCGCGGGTGTTGTCGAAAAGACCGAAGATTTCTTCCTTGAGCCTTCTGAATCGGGCGGTGAATTTTATTCATTCATAGATAATTATCTTGATAACACGAAAGCAAATGCCGTTATATCAATTGATTTCTCTCCGCTTGACAAAGACAGTGTGAAATTTTCACTTTTCGGATTGTCGGTTTTCAACAGAGCAGTTCCTGACAGAGAGGTTTATATTGAAAATGAAAATTATAAGCTCGGTATTGACCTTCTCTGGGGCGGTGCATTAAGTTATCTTGAAGATAAGAATTCCCATGTCGAAGCCGTGAGAGTTGACGGCAAGGTTAAGGTTGATTCTAATGCTTCGGTACGATACAGCTCTGAACCTGTCAATAGAAATGTTAACCTGATTAACCGTTGCGATGCCGGGCGTCTTGTTCAGCAATCCTATTACGAAGCAAAATCAGAAGGATATGTCCCCGGAAATTATATGGGAAATGTGTGGGCGTATAATCCCGTTCAGGGCGGAAATCAATTCAATGACAGCAGCAAAATTGTTGATTTGAGATTAACCGGAACTTCTGTTTATATTAAATGCAGACCTCTTGACTGGGCAAAACCGAAAGAGCATATCACTCCGTCATATATGGAAGCGACTTATGAATTCAAAGGAAATTCGGTACACGCCGTGTGCAGATTCGTTGATTTCTCGGAATTCGAGAGTACAGGTCCCTGTACGCAGGAAATTCCCGCATTCTATTGCATTGAACCGTTGAATAATTTTATTTATTACGGCGGTAATAATCCGTGGTCTGATGAAGAACTGACAATGATTGACAACCTTATTTTCTGGCCGGATGCGGGGTACCCTAATTACACTTCATATGAAAATTGGGCAGGATTCAGAGGTGAGTTCGATGACAGCTTCGGAATAGGTGTCTACGTTCCCGAAGAAACACGATTCCTTACCGGTGTTTTCCAAAGAGGTACAACTTCTTCCGATGATCCGTCAACAGACGGTGCAACATCTTATATTGCAGTCACGAAAGATGTATTTATGAGACATTATGAGCCTTTTGAATATGAATTTTATATTTCGACAGGTAATTCCGAAGAAATAAGAAATAATTTCAGGGCAATTAAAGAATAAAATTTTTACAGGTGATTTTATGTTTGAAAATCTCTTTTCTGAATTAATAACTGATTTATCCGAAAACGGCAGTCTTATTATCCGTATGATTATTGCCAGCCTTTGCGGTGTCTTCATAGGATTTGAAAGAAGCCGCAGACAGAAGGACGCAGGCATCCGTACCCATATGATTGTTGCTCTCGGAGCGGCGCTTGCGATGATCGTTTCCAAGTACGGTTTCTTTGATTTGCTCGAATTCGAAGGACTCAGAGCTGATGCATCAAGAATCGCTTCAAACGTTATTACGGGTGTCGGTTTCCTCGGCGCAGGTGTGATTTTCGTTAAGGATGTTTCCATCAAAGGACTTACAACCGCCGCCGGTATCTGGGCAACTGCAAGCGTTGGCCTAGCAATCGGCTCGGGAATGTATACCGTCGGAATCGGTGCGACGATCCTTATGATTCTTTTTCAGCTTGTTTTCCACAAATTCTTTTCAAGACTTGAAAATACCGTTAATGAATTCACTGTTGTTATCAATGATAACCCCGAAGCTATCAAAAACGTAAGAAACTTGCTTGCTGAAAATAAACTTTACCTTGAAAAGTGTAAAATGACAAGAAACTCCGATTCAACGGTTATTCTTGATATCACAATAAAAAAAGCACGAACTACATCCATGGATGAAATTATGCTCATTGCCGAGCAGAGCGAGCATATTATATCCGTTGAATTTTAAATAAAGTTTATATCTACGAAAGGTTATGGAGGAATTTGATCTGTTTGCTCATTCGAAAATGAACGGAGTAATGAAGATTCTGTGTTCATTTATTATTGTCTTT
>JAZNFD010000121.1:0-1643 GCA_045588975.1 Acutalibacteraceae bacterium
TTTTTGAAGCGGAAGAAATATTACTCAAAGACAGCACGTACCGTATGATGGACGAAAAATCAAAAAACATTTACCGTAAACGAATTGCCGATCTTGCATTCAGATTGAAGAAAAACGAATCGGATATTGTAAAACTTGCAGCAGAAAAAGCTGAAAAAGACGGCGTGCACATAGGAAAACAACTCTTCAGTCTTCAGAAAAACAAAAGACGGGGATATCTTTATCTTGTTATGGAGGTGCTGATGCCCCTTGCAGTATCGTTTTGTATATCGGTACTTTCGGAAAGCTTGTTATCGGGTATTCTTCTTTTCTTTCCGCTTTGGGAGATTCTTCGGTTCCCGATTCAGTCAGCTTCTCTAAGAAATGTTGCACAAAGGGGAATTTTACGTTTTTCTGTTGATTCACAAGCAGTTGCCGATGCGTGTGCTCTGATAACTGTTTCAACTGTTATGCCGTCTGCGGATAAAACAGGAAAACTTGAATCCCATCTGGAGAAGCTGTATCTCAGCAACGGTTCAAATCATATAAAAGTTTGCTGCCTTGCGGATTTTAAAAGTGCGGGTATGCCGAGAAAACCGGAGGATAAAGCTCTGATTAAAGCTGCAAAGGATGCGATCGACAGGCTCAACCGTAAGCACGGCGGAGGTTTTATTCTTGCTGTAAGACCGAGAGTGCATTCCGTAACGCAGAATGAATTTATCGGCAGAGAGCGTAAAAGAGGAGCAATAACGGAGCTTGTCAGAGCCATTAAAGGAAACGAAAAGGGCTTTTCTTTTATCCACGGCGATGTTACGGAACTTTCAAAAGTGAAATATCTGATTGCACTTGATGCCGATACGGGACTTGTTTTTGACTCGGCAAGAGAATTTATTGCTGCTGCAGAGCATCCGCTCAACAGACCTATTATAAAGAACGGAAGAGTTGTGAGCGGATACGGCATTCTTATCCCCAAAACCGAAACCGAGCTTATTAAAGAAGATTCGACAGTGTTTGAGATTCTTATGTCGGGTGATTCGGGCATCAGCTCCTATGATTCGGCAACGGGAGAAAGATACCGTGATTTGTTTTCGGAAAGCATTTTTTGCGGAAAAGGTCTTATTGATGTTGATTCGTACCACGCATTGCTTGACAAAGCCTTTCCTCCCGAAACGGTTCTGAGTCATGATATACTTGAGGGCGGGTATCTGAGGGTCGGATATGTCGGTGAGGCACAAATTACCGAGGAGCTGCCAAAAACGGTTTTGTCGCATTCCCGAAGGCTTCATCGATGGGTGAGGGGAGATTGGCAGAATATCCGTTTCATCTTCGGAAAAAATCCGCTGAACTTTCTTTCACGCTTCAAAATATTTGACAATCTCAGACGCAGCATAACGCCGATTCTCTGCCTTGCGGCAATAATTTCATCTGTATTTATGAGCAGATATGCGGCAATTGCGGTTACATTATGCTCATTATATGCACTTTCCGCACGCAGTCTTTATGGTGTGTTTCGCTCAGTCGCACACGGTGGGATGCACTCGCTGGCAGGTAGGTATTATTCAAAAGCAATGCCTTTCGCGCTCAGCAGTTTATTACGCGGATTTGCCGATATTGCGTTTTCTGCAAGGGAAAGTGCCGTCAGTCTGGATGCCGTAATAAAATCG
>JAZNFD010000122.1:0-3736 GCA_045588975.1 Acutalibacteraceae bacterium
TGCCTGTGTATGTTCATCCATATAGTTATACTGAATCAGACACATATCCCAGTCATATGCATCGATTATTTTGCAGAACATATCTGAATTGCCGTGGTATGAAAATCCGATCTGGCGGATTGCACCGCTTGCTTTTTTATCTTCTATCCATTTTTCAATACCTATGCTTTTTAACCGTTCCCAGATCTTGATATCTGCCATCATATGCATAAGATAAAAATCAATGTGATCAGTACGAAGTCTTTTTAATTGCTCGTTGAAAAGCTTATCAAGTATTTCCGTGCTGCGCATAAGCTGAGGGGGAAGCTTTGTTGCAATGTAAACCTGATCACGGATATTGTTCTTTTCAAAAATTTCTCCTATTGCGGCTTCACTTCCGGGATAAATGAAAGCTGTGTCAAAATAATTAACACCTTTATGAAAAGCTGACATTATCTGACGTTCTGCATCATCCATATTGATTTTACCCATTTTCTTTTTGAAACGCATACAGCCGAATCCTAAAACCGACAGTTTATTGCCGTATTTATCCTCACGGTACTTCATAATACTACCTCCGCATATTTTGTTATATTTTATCCGACGGACAAAATATTTACAACTTCAAAAAAGGGGCTGCTCCCCTTTTTTATAATTACTGAGCCACCATTCGGTGTAGGCATCGGGATAATTGGTTTTGAATCCTGCTATACCCATATCGCATATCTGCTGCCACCACTCGGGGTAATCGCCGAGATTTGAAAACACTTTGATACCCATAGACGCAAACATTTCTACGTCCTCTTTGTTGAATGCTTCGTTATTGAGACCGACCTCCCAAAGATCGGAACGTTTAACGAAATCCATTGTTTTTTCGTTGATAAAACGGATATTTGCGCCGAAACGCAGACCCTCGGGTTTGCCGTTTTTACGGTAATGCTCCTGCATCTCTTCAAGCACTTCCCGGTCGCCCGAGAAGAATATGTATTTTGAAACATTGGCAGATTTTGCAAGAATTTCATCCATACGCGGGCACATGCCCCTGCACTTGAATTCAACCTCAACGGTGAGGTCATAATCAACGGTTGACAGCCATGCATCGAATTCGGGGAAAGTTATCAGATGGGTCACTCTGTCTTCAACATAATCGGGCGGAGTTATCATGCGTCTGCCTCCGAAATGCTCTGTCCAGGGATACGGAGGATATTTAAGCTTTAGTGCATTACGGTACGGTATATCAAATTTCTTGATCTGCTCAGTTGTCATATCCGTGAGAACATCACGGTGCTTTTCAAAGGTCATATAAGCCATATTGCTGTTATGAGTTATAATTACTTCTCCGTCTCCGCTCAGTTGGATATCCATTTCAATGCCCTCAAAACCGAGCTCGGCGGCTTTTTGGAAAGCTTCAAGCGAATTTTCGGGAGCAAACTGCGTAACTCCCGTGTGAACGATTCTCATCGGCATTCTGCAATATTCTTTTTTCATTTTTTATCCTCTGATACTGTTTTTTCACGTTTACATTTACAAAATTCGGGTGTAACAGCACCTTTGCCGTCAGGTCAGACTTGCATAGTTGCCGGCAAATTTTTCATCCCATGTCAATTCGATTTCTTTGCGCCACGAAAGTGCCTTTTCTTTCATTTCCTTGCACAGTTCGGGCATTTCATCACAGAGATTATATTTTTCTCCCGGGTCATTTTCAAGGTCTGAAAGGAAAACCTCAGCACGCTGTTCTTCGCCCTCAACAAGCTGACCGTTAAGAACCAGTTTATATTTGCCTTTTCTTGCGGCGGTCTGTCCTTCCATTTCCCAGAAAAGATATTCGTGCTCTGCATCTGAAGTTCCGTTAATCATTGGTACAAGGCTCATTCCGTCAAGCTCATACTCATCGGGATTGCCGCCGCAAAGCTCCAGAATGGTCGGGAAGATGTCGGTTGAAATATGAGGTGCATTTTCAACGGAGCTGTTTGTTCTTCCGTACCAGCTGAGGATTGCGGGTATTCTTATTCCGCCTTCAAAAAGACTGAATTTATGACCGCTGAAAATCCCTGACGTACCTCCGTAATAATAATCCTGAGTGCCGTCAAGCCAGTTTCGTGATTCTCTTGACGGTCCGTTGTCACTCTGAAAATAGATAACCGTATTATCAAGAAGTCCCTGACGGATAAGTTCATTTCTGATTTCGCCCACACCGTCATCAACAGCGCTTATCATAGCAGCCATAATCTGTCTGTCCTTTGAAAGATAAGGGAATCTTCTGATATATTTTTCGGGTGCGTGCATCGGATAATGAGGAGCATTATAGGCTACATAGAGCATAAAAGGTTCATCGTGATGCTTCTGAATGAATTCCACGCTTTTACGCGTTATTCTTTCGGTCATATATTCGCCGTTTTCATAAACCTCCTCATCATTTTCCCAAAGGTC
Organism: Acutalibacteraceae bacterium; assembly: GCA_045588975.1. GTDB lineage: Bacteria > Bacillota > Clostridia > Oscillospirales > Acutalibacteraceae > CAG-177. The sequence goes on from JAZNFD010000122.1 coordinate 2,410, forward strand.
GTGAGTCGGATTTGTGTTGCCGTCTGCCATCCCCCAATAAAAAATATGAGAATAGTAATCAATACAGCCTGCAAGAAAACCTGAGAATTCATCGAAGCCGTTGGCGTTGGGTCTGCATTCGTCTTTGAGACCGAGATGCCATTTGCCCATAATACCCGTTTTATAGCCGAGTTTTTTGAGAGCAGTCGCAATGGTCGGCACTTCGGGAGTAAGTCCCGATGCTCTGCGATGACCTGCAAGAATGGCTCTTACACCTGCGTTTGCAGGATATCTGCCCGTAAGCAATGATGCCCTTGAGGGCGAGCAAACGGGAGATGCCGAATACATTGACGAAAACCTTATACCGTCCTGTGCCACGGCATCTATATTCGGAGTTCTGAAATCGGTTGCACCCATACAGCTCAGGTCACCGTAGCCCTGGTCATCGGTCATTATAATAATAACATTAGGCTTTTTCAAAGTTATTACCCCCACAAAAAATGTAATAAATTTTAAACTATACGTTCTGTTTATTACCGAGCTGATAGAATGCTACTGCGGAAGCGGCGGCAACATTCAGCGAATCAACACCGTGATACATCGGTATTTTCACGGTAAAATCGCAGTCGGATATGGTTTGATCGGAAAGTCCGTCGCCCTCTGTTCCCATAATGATTGCGAGCTTCTTTTCATCAGTCAGTCTTGGGTCATTGACAGAAAGAGAATTATCCTTAAGAGCCATAGCTGCGGTTTTAAACCCGAGAGCCTTTATTTCATCAAGACTGTCGTCGGATGAAAACGTCCAATCAATCTGAAACACAGTGCCCATACTGACTCTTGCGGCTCGTCTGTACAGAGGGTCGGAGCATCCCGGAGTGAGGATTACCGCATCCATTCCGAGTGCCGCGGCTGAGCGGATTATTGCACCTACGTTGGTCGGATTCATAACCTTATCCAATATAACAATCCTGCTTTTGTTTTCACAGATTTCTCTTACGTCACGCAGAGGTTTTCGTTTCATCGCACAGAGCATACCTCTTGTGAGCTTGAAGCCTGTAAGCTGTGTCAGAATATCAAATTCCGCACAAAAAACGGGAACGTCTTTTATTCTTTCAAGAATTTGCCTGCCTTCGCCCTCAATATGCCTTTTTTCCATAATACACGAAACCGGTTCATAACCCGCATCAAGAGCACGCTCGATAACCTTCGGGCTTTCTGCTATAAACAAGCCTTTTTCCGGAAACTCTCTGTTCAGCAATTGCACCTCGCTCAGCCTTGCATACACGTCCAGCTCAGGTGCCGTAAAATCTTTTATCTCTATGATTTTGCTCATACTTTTTCTCCGTTG
>JAZNFD010000123.1:0-1817 GCA_045588975.1 Acutalibacteraceae bacterium
AGCATTTCCTGAGCACGCTCAGCAGGTGTTCTGTTCACAAAAATCTCTCCCGACACAGTAAAATATAACAATAATTCTGTTAAAAACAATTATACTCTTTCAACCCCGTAAAATCAATGCTGATTATTTTTCAGCCACTCAACAGATTGCTTCAATCCGTCAATCGTTTTTGTTTCCAAAACCACACGGCAATTATGTTCATTTGCAAGACTGATATATTTTTCAATATCCATTTCACCCGTACCGAGTGTGAGGTGATTTTTCTTACCCTCTGCATCGTGCAGATGAATATGTTGCAGACGGTCTTCGTGTTTCATAATGAATTCTTCGTCCGTTCCGCCAATGCCCTGATTATGTCCCACATCAAAAGTCAGGGCAAAAGCCTTGCTTTCCAAAAGCAGTTCAATGGCTTCTTTTTGATAATTCTCATAGCCATCGCAGTTTTCAATGCAGATTTTAATATTGGCATCACCGATAGCGTTTTCACACATACTTCTGAACGCAATAATACTTTTGAGATACTGCTCTTTGTACTCCGAGAAAAGATAAACTTTTCTGTCGGGCAGGGTGAAATAAACACCTCTTGCCATGTGCATATTAACTACTCTGACACCAAGCTGTTTTGCAATTTTAATTGTGTCGGCAACGGTTTTTGTGTAAGCTTCTGCAACATAAGGGTTGAAACCGCTGACGTTCAGATTCTCGTCAAGGTGAACGGTGTAGCAAATGCTGTATTTATCGGCGATGCTTTTGAAATATTCCACGTCAATTTTATCAAGTTGATACTGAGGCATATTCATATTGAGTTCGATGAAATCAAGACCCAATTCCGCACACAGTTTCATACAATCTTCAAGCGTGCTTGTTTCAATCAATGTGGGCATACCGTAGTTTGTCAGTTTCATAATTCACCTCTGTCGGGCGTAATCTTTAAATTCTTTGTTTATCTTACTGAAAGAAAATTTTGCGATTTCTTTTAATGAATATGATTCCATAAGATGCTCGATAAACCGACAGCCGAGATAATATCCGACGTCGGAATATCCGTTATACGAACACCAATCACCGAAGAAATCCTGAACACTTTCCTTTGCATCAAGACGGCGGAGATATTCATTTTTGATTTCGGCTTCATTTTCACGGCACCAATCAAGCCAACCGTCTTTATCCTGATGATAAAACTCATCGTCACCGCAAAGAATATGCTCACAAACCATAGCAACACCTTCCTGATAAAGCTGCTGTATGGCTTTTCTGCGTTTTGTAAAATCGGGGATATACAAATTGCCGTTCATCTTATGCCACAGATGACCGATTTCGTGTAATATCAGAGCACGCATATTTGTTTCGCCGCCCCAATCCAGCTCGATAATTTTCTCGATTCCGAGAAGAACGGTGTTCTTGCCGTCAAGCGTAGTTGCCCAACCCGCACCGTTGCAAAGTCCGAGATAAATAATAATGTTTATATCGGGTTCTGCATCAAAAAGCTTTGAAAGGTTGGCATTCAGAGTAACAACAACAATCTGAAAATTTTTGCTGACAAAATCTATTTTTTCTTCATTCAATGCGGATTCGAGAACGGGAAGAACATCCTTTTTGAAATCATAATCTTTTGCATCGTTTTCACATTTTGACGGCAATTCTTTTGATATTTCACTTGCATATTTTCTCCATACAGACATGTCAAAGCCGCTCAGGAAAAGTGATTTTATTTTATCACAGGTATTAATTATCTGCATTTGTGTACCACTCTTTCAAATCTGCATATTTTCCTTTGAAATGAAAACAGCTGCCGCTTTTGTTTGTGCCGATTCGGG
>JAZNFD010000124.1:0-6650 GCA_045588975.1 Acutalibacteraceae bacterium
CGAAACGATTTATGAAAGAATCTGGAAAACCGCAAGAAAAACAGGCAGAGAAGACATTCTGAAAAAAGGTTTGAAAATCAGCAATTTCCTTATGAAAATCGGAATTGACCGCAGACGTAAAATTTTTAAAACCATTATCGATAATCTCGGTGGAAATCTTAATATGATTGTGTGCGGCGGTGCAAACCTTGACCCGAAATATGAAAAAGGAATGCACGAATTCGGAATCGAGATTTATAACGGCTACGGTATGACCGAGTGTTCGCCTGCGATAACCTGCAACAGACCCGGTGCGCGTAAATTCGGCAGTGTCGGTATTCCGCTTGACTGCTGTGAAATAAAAATCAATAACCCCGACGAAGATGGTGTAGGCGAGATTTATGTAAAGGGTAAAAACGTGATGGCAGGCTATTATAATGATCCCGAAGCCACAGCGGCGGCTTTTGAAGGAGAATGGTTTAAGACCGGTGATCACGGAAGAATAGATGAAGACGGATTCCTGTTTATTGTCGGAAGAAAGAAAAACCTGATTTGTCTGTCAAACGGAAAAAACGTTTCACCCGAAGAGCTCGAAGACAAACTTTCGCGCATTGATTATGTCAAGGAAGTTCTTGTTTATGAAGAGGATAAAAAAATCGTTGCCGAGTTTTTCCTTAACGAAGAGGATTATCCCGACGCACGAAGCAGAATAAAGGGAGATGTCGACGAGTTCAATCGTAAAATGCCTTTGTTCAAAAATATCGGTAAATTCAAAGTGCGTGACGAAGAGTTCCCCAAGACAACAACGCTTAAAATTGCAAGAAACTATAATAATTAATTAAAATAATTGTCAGCCGACATCGCAGAAAAATTATACGGTGTCGGCTGCTGATGTAAGTATTTGATGTGACGGAAAAGCAATAAATTAGCTGAAATAATCCTTCTTTTCGACGGATTTTTTGTTCGCAAAACGAATCAAAAAATTTTTTAAAAAATTTTTGAAAAAAGGCTTGACATTCTCGTCTTGCTTTGCTATAATAGGCAACGTTCCGAGCGAACAAAAACATATGCGAGAGTGGCGGAATCGGCAGACGCGCACGTTTGAGGGGCGTGTGGTAATCCCGTACGGGTTCAAGTCCCGTCTCTCGCACCAGGAGGATTCCGTAAGGAATCCTCTTTTCATTAATTTGATAAATGCGGATATGGCGGAATTGGCAGACGCGTTAGATTCAGGTTCTAATGAATGCAAGTTCGTGCAGGTTCAAGTCCTGTTATCCGCACCATACAGTATAAATCCGAACCTTATGCCAATCGGCGAAGGGTTCGGATTTGTTCTTTTTCTGAACGGTTTATAAAATGAAAAATGAGGGTAGTTTTATCGGCTACCCTCATTTTACGTTGGTTTATTCTGATTGTTCAGTCTTCCACTTTTCGAAGATTGCTTTGCCTTCTTCACTTTCGCAGAAGCTGATTATGTCCGGAAGCAAGGTTCTCACCAATGCATCCATTACGTCTTCCGATATGCCCGAAATCATTTCGGACGGCTTGTTAATTTCAGCCACGGAAATTTATTTTTGTTCTCCTTTCTTTTGTGAAGGAGATAAACCAATTAGTATGGATGAATTTATCAAATATAAAACGGATAACTTCTACAATATCTTCGTCAATCCAATTTTCAGAATGTCCTTCTCCTGATATAATCCACTTAAGCTACTGAAACAAAACAGATAATTATCCTTTATTGTTAGCTCTTGTAATTATTGTTGTAATTTGTTAAAATAATTTTTAATTAAGTTTTAATTCGATTTTGAATCTTTTGTGATATTACTGTGAAAAAAGCAGGAGGATATGATGTATGTTTAAAAGGTTTTTTGCCGGCATTCTTGCCTTTATTTTTTCATTATTTCCGTGCGCAAACAACAAGGCGAAATACAACTGCAAAGAGGCGGTTGCTGTAACAGCAGAATTCGCTGAAAATGAAAGTGTTGCGATTGACACACCGAAGCCTGTTTTTGCGGCGGATATGCCGGAATCAGAGGTTATCTCGGTTAACGGTTTATCACGGCTTTCAATCAACGGTCAGCTTACATCTCCCGTCCTCTTTTTCGGCAATACGGATTTCCCGAATCCCAACGGTGTCACAACAAGTCAGGCAGGATTTGCCGCTGATGCGGGAATACATCTTCACTCCATTATTGAAAATATCAATTATTATGCCGACCTTGACAGCATCAGCGAGGCGGAATACAGACAGTTATACTCTCATCTTCACGAGAGCGTTAAGAGTATTACAGAGGGGGATCCGGACGCAAAAATCCTGCTTCGTGTCAAGGTGACAATGCCCGATACAGGCTCCATACCCGAAAGCGAAATAATACAGTATAAAGATAAAAGCATAAAATCCGGTGTTGTATCAATGGCGTCAGATTTATTCAATGAAGAATCAAGCAGAAGGCTTGCTCATCTGGTCGATTATGTCAGCTCCAACAGTGAGCTGTCGAAGCATATTATCGGATATCATCTTGAAAATAATGAATGGTTTCAGTATCTGTACCGTGAAAACGGACAGGACTTTTCAAACGCAAACAATGAAAATTTTGCCCGGTGGCTGAAAGTGAAATATCCGACAGACAGAGATTTGCAGATAGCGTGGGGAAATCCTTTTGTGAAGTTTTCCACAGCTGCTGTTCCGAACAATCTCCCCGGCAACATTTATGACAACGGCAAGCTGTATAAAGATATTCTCTTTTACGGAACAAAAACGCAGAAATATGTTGATTATCATCAGTATATCTGTGACCTTACGGCAGCGCGCATTTCAAATCTCGCGCGTATTGTCAAAGAACGGACAGAAAACCGCGCTATCGTAATTTCTTTCTACGGTTATCAGTTTGAACTGTACAGCTCTCTTTCAGGACACCATAATCTGAATTGGCTGCTGTCTGACAAAAATATCGACGGCTTTGCAGGACCAATCAGTTACAGAGACCGCAACGGAAGTTCATACGCTCCGAATTCACCTGTGGGTGCTACAGGTGCATATATGTCAACGGTTGACTCAATTCAGCGAAACGGAAAAATATGGTTTCAGGAAAGTGATGAGCGAACATTTATCAATCACACCGATGAGCCGTATGAAGATACTTTTTTAACCCCCATAAGAAGCCTGAGTGACGTTATTGAAGTTCATAAGCGAGAGCTGGGCGATACCATTATCCACGGCAACGGCTTGTGGGCAATGGATTTATGGGCGAGAGGATGGCTGGATGATCCGGCAATATGGGAAAACATCGGAAAGCTGTCGAATCTGTATCAGGCATATCAGAACGGGTACGGACAGGCATCTCGGTTCGATGTGGCACTTGTTGTAGATGAATATTCACTTCACCGCATGGCAAATCAAGGTCCTGTTGGGGATGAACTGCTGGGCGAGATGCAGCTTAATCTCTATCACGCAGGACTCTCAACTTGCTATGTTCAGCTTAAAGATGTGCTTGCGGGACGTGTTGACGATGCAAAACTGTATATCATCACATCTGCATTTGATATGACGGATGAGCAGATAGAACAGCTTCAGACAGCACTTCATAAAGACGGCAAGACAACGCTCTTTATGTATAATTTCGGAACTATGACCACTCAGCAGGCTAAAGCACTCACGGGTATGGATTTCAAGGTAAATATATTACAATCCAAAACCGGAATAAAAATGACAAATCAGTCTGCCGTTCCGGGTCTGATCAACGATAATCATACTGCACCTATCTCCCGTGCTATGAGGGTTGTCGGCGGACAGACCGAGACTCTCGGTAAATATTCCGACGGCTCTGTCGGCTTTGCAATCAACAGACAGAAAGACTATACCACTATTTATTACGGTGATTCGCTGATTTCAGTCAACAATCTGAAAGCCATTGCACGTGCTTGCGGAATCCATGTTTATTCCGATTCAGAGGATGTGCTGATGGCAAATCAGAATATGGTGGTATTCCACGCAGTCACTGCAGGGGAGAAAGCCGTCACCTTTGAAGGCAAGACTGATGTATGGGACTATTTTAATAATAAATGGTATACAGATGTGGATTCAGTCACATTCTCTGCTCAAATCGGCGAAACAAAATATCTGTTCTACGGTGATAAAGAAGAGATAGAAAATTGGAGCCTGCCGATTTACAGATAGAAACAGGAACAACCGTGAAAAGGTAACGGTGACAAATAAACTAAACAGCCCTACGGGATTAACCCGGGAGGGCTGTTTGCCGTTGAGCATAAGAATTGAACATTCTTTGTGAAGATAATGGGGCACAGCGATATAAGCAGGGTTGTTACGTTTGCTAAAAGTCAGAAATAAAGTTCTGCATATTGCTTGATAATCTTTCTGGCTTTGATTGCCGCATCGGGGTCTTTATCGAGTAAGTGGCCTGAATTTTTGTAAAGAACGAAATCGTGCTTAATACCGTTTCGGGCAAGCTTACGCTCAAAATCCTCTATGTGCTTTGCCGGAATAAGGTCATCTTCTTTTCCGTAAAAAATTGCGGTAGGGATGCAGTTTTCATCAACGTAGTTTATAGGTGAGATTTCACTTAAAGCTTTTTGTGAAGCTTCGTTATTTAAAGTTTCTTTTGATATATCTGCATTGCATACCTGTGACAGGAGTCCGTATTTCCAACTTTCAAATTCACCTTTAATGCCCATAAGAAAATCTTCCCTTGTGCAATCGGTAGGCGGGCAGTAGCAACAGACTGCCGAGGGCTTAATCGGCGAAACTTCTTTTTTCGTGTAAGCATAAAGAAGTGCGATATGTGAGCCTGCAGATCCGCCGGATAAAATAAGCTCATTTATATTGTAGCCGTATTCGCTGCATTTTTGCTTTATGGTGTTAAGTGAGCTTGTTACATCATCAAGCACATGATGGACATTTATGCTTTTGGAAACATATCGGTAATTAATAGCGGCGCATATATATCCAAGTCCTGAAAAAAACTCTGCATCGGAAGTGTGACAAGATTTATCACCATCAGTCCAGCCGCCGCCATGTATAAAAAGTATCAGTCCTGATTGGGAAACAGGTTTTTTAGGAATATAAATGTCAGCTTTCTGTCTTTCGTGGGTACCATAAGAAAAATCTTTAAAAACAGTCATATTCATTCCCCGGTAAAGACCTCTTTGATTGCTTCCAGATAGCCGTAACCGTAAAGGTCATCAGGCTGGAGATAGCTTGTTTCAGTCCATTCATTCCAACTGTTAACTGTAATGAACGGAGCTTTCATAACACCCTTTTCTATTGACTCATCAGCATATTTCTTGACCTTTTCGCAGGCGATTCTGAAATTTTCGGGAGTGTTGTTTTTGACAACGCCGGGAATGAACTTGTTGAATCTCACGTTATTATCCCAGCCTACTGAAATATTAGGATAGAAAGGCACATTCATCAACCTGGTTTCTTCTTCAAGATTTTCAATATAAGCGTCGGTCTGCTGCGCATAGTCGCCGTCGGGGTCAACGCATGAAAACCAGTTGTAATTTGTAACGGAATCAAATCCGAGATAATCATAAAGCTCATAAACTGTCATGCCTTTGCAGTCGTCACCGTCATTAAGCCAGTTATATGTATGTCCTTTCCAGTTTACAGCCTGAAAATGGAGACCCTTGAAGCCTGCTTCAACGGTCTTTCTTCGGAATTCTTCAAGACCTTTTTTGCATTCCTGAGTTGTGCCGAATGTACGGATGAAGTTGTCAACATCAAAAACCATGTAGACGGGGCATCCGTCAATCATATAATAATTTTCACGCTTGAAATATTTTTCGATTGTTCTGTCGCATATCTCCGAAAAAATTTCGGGAGTAACAGCACCGCTCCAGATAACGGTCGAAAGGTCGCGGTCTGAATTGCGTTTATCCCAAAGATGATTGGCGTTATGATTTGCCCACATAAGGCAAAATTTCATTTATTCATTGTTGTCAGCCTTTAAGAAACCGTCGTTTAGGCAGTTTTCCAGGAAAGGTCTGTTATCATACCAATACCAGTCATAAATAAAAACGTTGACGCCGTAAGAAACAGCGCAGTTAATCTGCATTTCCATAACCCTGCTGTCAGCTTCGTTAACATATCCCCAGGTGGGAATACGGGGCCAACGGCAACCTTCATAGCCTCTGTTGGTCATTGCTTTAACAGTCTGCCATTCACCATAGCCCTCGGGCCAGAAAATACGGGTTCTCGGTTCGTCACCTGTGTAAGACGGCCATATAAAGGCGGCAATATCATAATTTCTCATATCATTACCTCACAAACGCAGTCATCCTGATTTTTTAATTCACATTGCTTTGCAGAATTGTCATTTTGATTATATCATAATCTTATTTGCCATTTCAATAAAATGCAGCTATGATAACAAAACCATATTTTTATTTGATTTTTTAGTATTGTTTCTTTCATATGAGCTCCTCATATACAAAATTAGTATACAACACATCTCTACATTCTTCAAGCGAATAATTGCTGTTTTTATTAATTCAAGTTTAGCAGACTTGTGTGGTGGGGTGCAGGATGTTTTTTGTATCAAAATATATCATCTTTGCCATACAGTGAAAATCCGAACCTTATGCCAATCGGCGAAGGGTTCGGATTTGTTCTTTTTCTGAACGGTTTATAAAATGAAAAATGAGGGTAG
>JAZNFD010000125.1:0-1762 GCA_045588975.1 Acutalibacteraceae bacterium
TCCGAGATACAGAATGATATTTATATCGGGTTCTGTGTCAAAAAGCTTTGAAAGATTTGCGTTCAGAGTGTCAACAACAGCCTGAAAATTCTTGCTCACGAAATCAATTTTATCTGAGTTCAATGCGGATTCAAGAACAGGAAGAACGTCCTTTTTGAAATCATAATCTTTTGCATCATTTTCGCATTTTGACGGCAACTCTTTTGATATTTCGCCTGCATATTTTCTCCATACAGTCATATCAAAGCTGCCTGAGAAAAGTGATTTTATTTTATTGCAAGTGTTGATAATTTTCATTTTATCACCTTATGTTTTTCAGGTACTCATCGGCATCTTCTCTTGATTTGAAAATAAAAATATTTCTGTTTTCTCCGTACTTATCGAGAAGCTCGTATATTTTGGGTAAAGCTGTCTTTGAAAACTCTTTGATAAAACTTTCAAATTCGGGGTCTAATTCTTTTTCTAACCACGGCAAGTCGTAACGACCTTTACCGATACGCTCAGTTGCTCCTTGCAAGCAAACTTCTGTCGGTAAATCAAAAAGAAAAACCGTATCGCACTGCTGAAGTCGCATTTCTATTGTACGGTTATAATTACCGTCAATTATCCATTCATCAGTCGCAAATATTTTCTCTATTCTCTCATCGAATTCTTCGCGTGAAATATGAGTTTTATCTGGCTTGTGCCAGACAGCATCCAAATAATACAATGGTAATCCCGTACATTTATTAAGTTTTTCGGCAAAGGTTGTTTTTCCGCTTCCGGGGCAACCTATTACTATAACTTTTTTCATTGTTATTCCTCAACAGAATCAAAGATTTTTTCCATTATTGCACTTCCGCCGTGGTCCTCAATTACTTTGAATCCGTTCTTTTCATACATAGCATATGATACGGGTGTGTGCTTAAAAACATTGAGCACCATTTTGGAGAAGCCATTTTCGCGGGCATCTTCCTGAATTTTTACAAACGCACTTTTGCCGTAACCTTTGCCTCGGTATTCTTCTTTGATTACGTTCTCGGTTACGAAAGCGGCATTTTTCTCAAACGGACTTTTCTGATAGCCGATAACACCGATTTTCTCGTTATCCTCATTTATGACAATATATAGCCAGTTATCGGCAGAATCTGCACCGTCAGGGAAAACATCGTTAAACTCTGCCCTCGCCTCTTTTATTGCTTTGAATCTGAACCTTTCATCGCCCGATTTTATAAGGTGGTCAGCATAAGCTTTTACAGACCATTTTGAATATATTTTAAATTCATCGCTGTTCATTTTTTTAAAGCTGATTTGTTTGAATTCGGTTTTCATATACAATTCCCCTCTTTTATTTTTTTGCCTTCACGAGTAAAAAGTTTGGTTTGATATATTCCTTTACTATCGTCGGTAGTTTTTCTATTGCCCAATCCTCGGGTACGGGTTCGCAGACTTTCTCGATTACAAACCCTGATTTTGCAAGTGCATTTATAACATCGCTGAACGTACGGTGATATTTTACGACACCGTCTACGTACCAATGGATTTTTCTTTCACCGGGTTGATTGTAATTGGAAAAAGTATATGAAATTCTGTTGCCGTTTTCGTCTTTATTAAAATGGCCTGCACCGTCAACGGTTGCGGTAATAATCGGATGTTCCTGCGAAAAAAGAAGCTGACCGCCGTCATTCAAAACAAAATACATATCTTTTGCAAAAGCATCAAAATCCTTGACATAATGAAAAGCAAGTGAGCTGTACAGAAAATCAAATCTTTCATCCAGTTT
>JAZNFD010000126.1:0-6426 GCA_045588975.1 Acutalibacteraceae bacterium
ATAAAGCTTCTGAAAACTCCAGTCCATTTCATATTCGAATTTGCTTCGGAAGTAATTCTGAATTACAAAGCACAACCGCCAAAGAGGAAAATCACCCGAATAGTCTGTCCATTTGCCGGCAATGTTACCGTAACCGTCACGGCGGGGGACCTGAATGAACTGCCACACAGACCACGCATACGATTCCCAGATAAGCTGAAGAAAAATCGGAGTTTTCTTTTTGTCCCACGAGCAATACCACTTATTGATGAGATCTCTTTTGTATGTGCTTTTGCGTTCGCTGTAATCTTCCATCTGACGATTTTTCCATATTTCATCAATCATCGGTTGCCAGTTCTGTTCTTCAACAACCATATCCGTAAGATTGCCGATGAGATTGCTGAACTGTTGATATGTAAGCCACGGGATTTGCATTTCCTTAGGCATCATATAAAGCTTCTGAAAACTCCAGTCCATTTCATATTCGAATTTGCTTCGGAAGTAATTCTGAATTACAAAGCACAACCGCCAAAGAGGAAAATCACCCGAATAGTCTGTCCATTTGCCGGGAATGTTACCGTAACCGTCACGGCGGGGAACCTGAATGAACTGCCACACAGACCACGCATACGATTCCCAGATAAGCTGAAGAAAAATATCGTCATTAATCAGATAATTGTATTTATCCGTGTAAAGAACTTCATACGGATTTCTCGGAAGTTCAAGATAATCTTTTCGTTTTCTCACAAGCTCTTTTGGGAGAGCATAAAACAACGGAAGCCACGCAAGATGACTGTCCTGCGGAATCGTAATTATCTGATTCGGGAGTTTTACGATATAACTGAAATTAGGGTTGTCCGATATGATTGCATCACCACACTACGAAGAATTTTTATCCTCCCACTTATAAAGGAGTAAAATGGAACGAATTTTTCCTGATTATTCAATAATTTACAGTTTGTTCAAAAAATCGCTTCAGAAACACTCCACTCACTTTATATGGAATGAAAGTAGATGTATTTTTCCTACAAATTCAAAAAAGTTAAAAAATATTTGCCCTCACTTATTATGGAGTGAGAATGCAAAATTTTTTCCTGAAAAATGTCAAAAAAATAATAACATTTTAATTTCGCAACAAACAAATGTTCGCTATAATTTTATATCAGTTTTATCTCGGTGTCAATAGTGATTTTTTGCTCCTTGACAACATCAGCAAATGAGAGTATAATAATATGCAATTGAATATGAATTGATAAGATACGGTTTGAAAAGTTGTACGCTGAGTAAATCAAAAGGGAAATCAGGTTCGAATCCTGAACAACCGCCATTACTGTATTTGAAGCAGAGTTTATGCTTTATAAAGTCAGAACACCTGCCGTGTCTTTTTTAGGTTAAAACACAACTTTGGTGAGAAGAGTGCAACCGATTATTCAAAAGCTGATAAGGCATTTGAAATCGTGCATTCTTTTTTTGTTACCTAAAAAACACAGTATTCGCTGACTGTTTAATAGTAATAATAATGCCGTGTTGCCAACCTTTTGATATGTCTGTTGTACTCTTTCGACCTGTTTCCGGTTGAAAGAGTTTTGTTTTTTGTGAGGTGAAAATGTGATAACTGAGGAAAAGAAGCAGTGGGCAATTGAGCAACTGCGAGAAAAAAACAAGGAGCTTGGCAGACTTCCGAAAAAGGATGATTTTGATGTGGTGACTTTATCACGCATCAAAGCCTTTTTGGGTCCGTGGCCGAGAGCTTTGGAGACGGCAGGTTTAAAAGAACCGAAGATAATGCCCTCCAAAAATAAAAAGAAGAAAAAACAACAGACAGCTTTCAAAAAGGAGACAAACGGCAATGACTAAAAAAATTATCAGTATATTTATCATTCTTGCGATGATTTTAACCGCAATACCCTTAACAATATCTGCTAGCGAACCTGATACAGTTTATATTTCAATCAGCGATGACAGTCAGTTTGTAACCGACAGCAACGGCACTCCAATGGCATTTTATCCCGTGACCCTTGATGAACTTGCAGAGATTGATCTCAGCGATTATTATCTTGACGGATATGCATACGATGCAGACGGTGACAATGTTCCCGAGCTCACCGCACTTCACCTTTATATTTATGTTCACGAAATAATACTCGGACTTGATTGGTCGGATGTAAACGTCAGCGGAAGTGCAGGAAGTATTTATTTTGCAGGCGGGCTTTTCGGTTTCTCCGATGAAAATCTCCGCTATGACCTTAATGGTGCATATCCCGCAGTTGACGGTTGGGGTCTGACCGCAGACCGAATCGTTCTCAACGACGGTGACTTTCTGAATATTGCGCACTACACAAGCTGGGCGTTCTGGGGTGACAGCACAACAGGATTCCATTACTTTACCGATAAAGAAGGAAATCTCAATCATACATATAACACTTCCGTTAATGAAGAACTTGAGCTTGGTTTGGTTCGCAGTTATTCAGACTGGATGAACGGCGGAGTTGCGGCATTTGACCCTGAAACCGGTTATACCGTTTATTACGGAACCGCTTACGGTGTTCCCACAGGCAGCACAGCCACAGACGATAACGGACTTGTAAATATTTCGTTCCCCTCAGGAGGAACATGGTATGTATGGACTGACGGCGGTTACGGCATGGAAAATCCTACGGATATAGTTTCTGCACCTGCTTTTGCAACCGTAAAGGTAAAAGGTGAACCCGACCTTCTGTTCACAATTGACTTGACAGAACTTGATGACTCTGTTTATGAGGGCGGTATCATCAATTATAATTTTAGCGATGAAAGCGAGTTCTGGGACGGTAATGCCACAGCAGGTAAAACAACATCATATTCATTTGTAGCCGATGAGTATGACAATTATATTGTATATATCGATTATTATGTTGACAGCGACATAATGGGATGGAATGTCAACGGTGTCAATTATCTCATTGAAGATTCTTCCGCACATGAAGATTATTGGGATTTCGGTGACGATTCAGGTGTAGGCTACGGATTTGGCTACACGGATGATAACAACAAAGCTTATGACGAGTTTTATCTTGTTCTCGGTCTTGAGAATTCTTACAACAAACCCGGCAACTGGGTTATAAAGCCGGTTGTTATGACCGAACAGATAATTGAAGTTATTATTGCTATTGACGATATCGGAGAGGTAACGGCAGAAAGCGGAGATGCTATCAACCTTGCATGGGAGCTTTACAATGCACTTACCGATTCGGAAAAAGAACTTGTTTTCAATTTTGCTGACCTTGAAGAAGCACAGGCTGTTTATGATGATTTGATGGATGCTCAGGCAGCTGCCGATAAAGCGGCGGCGAATGCTGTTGAAGAACTGATTTCAGCTATCGGCTCGGTAACAATTTTCAACTATAAGAATATTTATTCTGCCCGTGAAGCATACGATGCACTCACCGATTCACAGAAAACGCTTGTTGAAAACTATTTCGTTCTCACCAATGCAGAAAATTCTTTTGCAACCTTGCTTACAGATGCTTCGGATGCAGACCACAAGGCAATTTATGAAGCAACGGGTACATACATAAATTCTCTCGGCACGCCTTCTGTCGGTTCAACCGGCGGCGAATGGATGGTAATTGACCTTACCCGTTCAGGCTACGGTTGTCCCGATGGCTATTACGAAAATGTTGTTGAATATGTAAACAACAATATCAACGATAAAGAACAGCTCCACAGAGCAAAATCAACCGATAATTCACGAGTTATTCTCGCCCTTACCTCGGCAGGCTATGATGTAACCGATGTTGACGGTCATAATCTTCTTATGGGTCTTACCGATATGACATATCTGAAAAAGCAAGGAATCAACGGCCCTATATGGGCATTGATTGCATTTGACAGCCACGGCTATGAAATTCCCGTTAATGCAGATGCAACCGAGCAAGCTACCCGTGAAAAGATTATTGCTTATATTCTTGAAAAACAGTTTGAGGACGGCGGTTGGGCACTTTCGGGCAAAGTCGCCGACCCCGATATGACAGGAATGGCAATTCAGTCACTTGCTCCGTATTACGAAACAAATACCGAAGTCAAAGCAGCGATTGACAAAGCAATTATCTGCCTTTCGAAAAAACAGTATGATAACGGCGGATTCGGTTCAATCGACGGTATTTGCAGCGAATCCTGCGCCCAGGTTATCGTTGCGTTAACTGCACTTGGTATTAATCCCGAAACAGATCCCCGATTTGTAAAGAATGGTGTTTCCGTTGTTGACGCAATGTGTCTGTTTGCTATTGAAGGTGGCGGATTTGCACATATTCCCGATGCAGGCATAAACGGTATGGCAACAGAGCAGGCACAGTATGCTCTGGCATCATATTTCCGTTTCCTCGACGGCAAAACATCACTTTATGATATGAGCGATGTTGATATTTACACAAAAGATGAAAAAGCAGCCGATGCAGTTGAAGCAATGATTTCCGCAATCGGTACAGTTACCGCAGAAAGCAAGGACGCTATCGAAGAAGCAAGAGCTGCTTATGATGCACTTACAGACGAACAGAAAACGCTTGTTGAAAACTATGATACTCTCACATCTGCCGAAACAGCACTTGCGAAGATTGAAAATAACACCAAGGCTGCGGACGATGTTGAAGCAATGATTTCCGCTATCGGCACAGTTACCGCAGAAAGTAAGGGTGCTATCGAAGAAGCAAGAGCTGCTTATGATGCGCTTACAGACGAACAGAAAGCTCTTGTTGAAAATTATGAAACTCTCACATCAGCAGAAACAACATACAGCGAACTTACTGCCGAAAAAGAACTCAGCTTCTTTGAGAAGCTTATCAATTGGATTGTCAATGCATTCAATTGGGTAATCACACTTTTCCAAAACATTTTCTCATTCTGATAACTCCAAAAGTAGGGTGTTGCTAAAAACAACAGCCGACGCAACTCCCTAATTTTGAAAATAATTTGTTATATAGCAATGTATATAGACCGTCAGGAGGCAATTTTATGAAAAAGAAGAAAATATCAAATATAGTGATGGTCGCTGTCATTATTGCTATCGCAGTATCGGGAATCCTGAGTGTCGGTCATATCAAAGGTTGGTTTGACAAATCCGATGAAAGCACCGCAGTTCTTACGGATTTCCGTGGCATCATAACTTTGCAGCGTGACGGAGTTGCCTATGCAACAACTGATGAAACTGTTCTTCGCAAAGGAGATAAAATCACCTGTGACCCCGGTGCAACCGTCAGAATTGCTTTGGGCGAAAACTATATTGCTCTCGGTCAGAATGCCGATGCAGAAATCATAAATCCCGTTTCCGACGAGTTTGCCCTTAAAGTTAATGTCGGCGAAGCTTTTGTTAACACAAACAATTCTGTTTCACTTGAATTTGCAGATAAGCAGACTGAAATCAGCAATTCAGTTGCAACCCTGAGTGTCCGCAAAGGTGCACAAAGTATCAGCGTTTATCAAGGCTCTGTCGGTGAAGCAACCGAGGGTCAGATGCTTGAATGGGTTGGCGATAAGGAATCTGTAAGAGATTTTTCTGCTAAAAGCCTTAATGATTTCAATATTTCGCAGATAAGAAAAGCCAATGAAACAAAAACTCTTGTTTTCTCAAATGATGATTTGGATAAACTCGAAAATGAACGATGGGAACAGATGCACAGTTCAACAGAAACAACAACCGAAACCACAGTAACCGAAACCGTAACATCAACTCATACTGAAAAAACGACTAAAAAAGAAACAACATCTTTAACCACGGAAAAGAAAGAACCTACGGCAACTGTTCCCGAAACAACCGCAAAACCGACAACAACCAAAACACAAACAACAACTGAAAAAACAACAAAAAAGAGACCGACCACAACAAGGCGTGATTACTCTGTTTACATAACCGAATCAACAACTGTTACTGAAACAACGTCTGAGATAAAAACCGAAAGAACAACAAGGCCCAAAGCTACAATTACAACCAAACCCACAACCGCAAAACCGACCACAACCAATCCGGTAACCACAACTAAACCTGCAACTACAAAACCGACCACAACAAAACCTGTTGAAACAGCAAAAGAAAAGCTTACCTGTACGATAACCATACGCTGTGATACAATTCTCAATAATATGGATAATCTCGACCCGGCAAAAACACCGTATGTTCCCGATGACGGAGTCATTCTCAGGGAAGTAACGGTTGAATTTGAAGAAGGCGAAACAGTATTTGATGTTCTGAACAGAGTCTGTAAACAGTATAACATTCCGATAGAATACAGC
Source organism: Acutalibacteraceae bacterium (assembly GCA_045588975.1). Lineage (GTDB taxonomy): Bacteria > Bacillota > Clostridia > Oscillospirales > Acutalibacteraceae > CAG-177. The sequence goes on from JAZNFD010000126.1 coordinate 6,244, forward strand.
TGGACACCTATGTATGACAGCTATTATATTGAGGGAATCAACAATCTTTATGAATTTGACTGCGGCAGCGAATCGGGATGGATGTATAAAGTTAACGGATGGTTCCCGAATTACGGTTGTTCAAGTTATTATTTAACGGGCGGTGAAAAAATCGTCTGGTGCTACACCTGTAACGGACTCGGT
>JAZNFD010000127.1:0-9625 GCA_045588975.1 Acutalibacteraceae bacterium
GGAAGACAACACTTAGCTACAACTCCTTGGCTCACAGAACGACATGGCTACGACCCGACTTAGAACTGTTTCCACCGCCGAAGAACTCAACAACGCAAATCTTATGATTACCCATCCCAACGGCGACCACCGTCAGGAGCAGGATATGGCAGAGGAATTTGCGGAATACATCGGCCACGAAAATATCTATAACTTCACCTGCGATTTCAGAATGGGTTCGGAAGTCTGCGCAGGTATGCTTGACGAGCTGATTCAGGATGTCAAAAAGCATTCGGGCAAGGATAAGGTCAATCTTCTTGCAGTCAGCCACGGCGGTCAGGTTACCGCAACCTATCTTACCCTTTACGGCTGGAAAAATGATGTTGACAACGCTGTTCTGACCGTTCCCGCAATCGGCGGTGCAGGCATTGCATACGATGCGGTTGTCAACGATTTTGATTTTGACGAAGAATGCCTCGTCCGTTTCGTTGAACACGGAACACGCACAGAAGAAGATATCAACTGGCTTTTCAAGGCTCAGCAGTTCGGTTTCATCGATAACATTCTTACAGAACTTATTGAGGAAATTTTCCCGTCAGTCGGTTACTGGGGAAGCATCTGGGATTTCATCCCCGCCGATAAATATGAATATGCAAAGAAAGTTGCCCTCGACTCCGTCGAAAGTGCTCTGCTGATTGAAAAGAGCGACCGTTTCCACTACGAAATTCTTCCCAAAGTCGGCGAAAAGCTCAGCGAATGCATTGAAAACGGAATGAATATCTCCATCATTGCGGGCACGGGCAACAGAATCGTTTCGGGTCTCAACGAAGATTCCGACGGAATCATCACTACTGCGGCTTCAACGGGCGCAACCTGCGCTCCCTACGGCTCAAGATTCGCAGACGGCTACGTTCAGAAGAATCCCTGCGGCGGCAAATATAAGATTTCGCCCGCAATGACTATCGACGCATCAACCGCATATCTGCCCGACAACACATGGTTTGTCAACGGTCTTTACCACGGAATGACCTATTGGGATTATTACACACGCACCCTTATGATGACAACCCTTTTCACCGACAGAATCACCGACGTTTACAGCAACCCCGATTATCCTCAGTTCAGAGATACGTCCAACCCTTCATCATCCGTTTTAGCACAGTTCAAGGGATGTCAGCCCGGTATTCTCGCTGAAACAGACACGCTTGTTGTCACAAACTGTTCGTGGAAAAATTCAGTCAGTCTTTCGGCAATTTATTGCGACGGCGCAGACATTGAATTCAGAATCAATCCGTTTGTAAGACTTAAACCCGGCGAATCCGTTGAAATTCCCGTCAGCGGTGAAATCCCGAAGGTCAGCGCAAAGGCAGTTTCGCTCACAATCTGCTTCACAACGTCAACAATCACACCCCTCGGCTACAGAACGCAGTATTTTATGCTCGATAACGGCGACCCCGTTGAAGAGAGCGATGAAATTATCAGCTCGGAGGCAAAAACTCCGCTTGACAAGCTGATTATCAGCGACGGAATCGACAATCTTCTCAAAGACCTCGGTCTGAAAGAATTCCTCGCAATGCTCTTTACTGTCATCGATTATTGGTTCAACATCATATTCTAAATAAAAAGCACCGTTTAAAACGGTGCTTTTCTTTATACATTGTTAAGTGAATCAACATATCCCGTTCTCTTGAGGAGAGTTGAGGATGAAATCTGCGAAATATAGACCTTTTCGTTGCCGTTTTTATCCTTGCATACTATAAACGATTTCGGAATATCATAGCAAACATTTTCTACGATTCCCGCCTTCTCTGCTTTTGAAAGATAATCTCTCGTGCGCTTTGAAACGGTGGTGGTATCAAGGTCAAAAATTCCGATTATTTCATCAAAGGTTATAACCTTATCCATTCCGAGATGAAGATACATAATTTACTCCATTTCACTTATTTTTCCCTCGACAACCTCAAATGCCTTGCCCTTTTTGGAGCGCAGAAGCGTTGACGGGTCACAGCAGGTGATGAAAACCTGCCAATTGTCGAGATAATTGAGAATAAAAGTCTGTCTGCTTTCGTCAAGCTCGCTCATAACGTCGTCAAGAAGCACAACGGGGCTTTCACCCGTCACGGTTTCGATAATCGACGCTTCGCCGATTTTAAGCGCAAGCGCACAAGACCTCTGCTGACCCTGAGAGCCGAAAACACGTGCATCTCTGCCGTTAAGATTCAGAACAAGGTCGTGAGTATGCGGACCCGCGTTTGTATAGAGCCTTTTGAGGTCGGCATCTCTTGATTTTTCTATATCAGCAATAAGTTTTGCTTTTATTTTTTCTTCGCTGATGTTTTCGGGAGAAAAATCGTAATAAAACGAAAATTTTTCTCTGCCCGAACTGATTCCCTCATAAATTTCCGTTGAAATTTCCGAGAGCATTTCGATATAATCGAGGCGGTATTTTATAATTTTTGCTCCGATATTTGCAAGCTCGGTATCCCACGGCAGAATATAGTCGTTTTCAAAACTGCGCTCGCCCATTTTTTTGAGCAGAGCGTTTCTCTGGTCGAGCACACGCAGATATCTTGACATCAGTACCGCATAATTAGGCTTTATAAGGCTGAGCGCAATATCGAGCATCTTTCTTCTTTCGCCGGGTCCGTCCTGCACTATCCCTAGCGTTGCAGGCGAAAAAACAACTGCATAATATTTGCCCATCATAACTCTCGGGGATTCTTCTTTGATTCCGTTGAGGGTTATTTCTTTTTTCTTATTGATTTTCATAACGGCATTTTGTTCACGCATATGTGAATAAAATCTGTCGCAGATTTCGGCTTCATCGCTGCCTTGCTGAATAAGCTGGGCATTTTTTCGCGCTCTGAAGCTGTAAAATCCCGTCAGAAGCCAGATGCTTTCGATAATATTCGTCTTGCCCTGACCGTTTTCGCCGTAGATGACGTTCATTTCGGGATGCGGTTCAAATTCAACCGAATCCAGATTTCTGAATTTCTTTGCGGAATGGTATTTAATTATCAACTTTTACCATCCCTTTCGTGAATTATTCAACGTTATAAATAACGTTTTCAAACTCAGCTTTATCGCCTGCACGGAGTTTTTTTCCTCTCTGAGTGCAGACCTCACCGTTAACTCTGACCTCGCCTTCCTGAATAACGATTTTTGCGTGGCCGCCCGTCTGGACTGCGTCGCACATCTTGAGAAAAGAATCAAGTCTGATGAAATCGGTGTCTATTTTCTTTGTAACCTGCCTTTTTTCGGCAACTTTAACTTTAATCTTCATTTTTCAGCCTCACGGGAAGAATAAGGAATATGAACGAGTCTCCGTCGTTGGGCACGATGAGAATGGGTGCAACGGGTCCGTTGAGCATAATTCTGACTTCGTCCGTGTCGCAAACTTTGAGTGCATCAAGCATATATTTATTGTTGAAGCCGATTGTGCAGCTTTCGCCGTCAATCGAAGCTGAAATTCTGTCGTTTGCGGTACCGAGTGAAGTGATGCTCGAAATTCTGATAAGATTATCGCCGAAAATGCACTTGACGGGGCTCTTGAGTTTGTCGGTGATGATGAGCGAAGTTCTGTCGATACTGTCGATAAGACTTCTTGTATTGACATTGATAACGGTCTTTGTTGACGAGGGAATCGCAGCCTTATAGTTAAGAAATTCGCCGTCAAGCAAACGTGAAATTATGTTGTAGCCGTTAACTTCAAAAATGATATGTCTCTTGCCGACGCCGAGAGTAACATCCGCATCATCGTCGTTCATAAGCTTTGTAACTTCTGAAAGTGTCTTTGCGGGAACAACGAATGAAAGATTTTCGCCTTCATAGCTGATAGCCTCATTTCTGATTGCAAGGCGGACGCCGTCAACAGCGATAAGTCTGATATGATTTTCTTCAATTTCAAACTTGATACCCGTGTGAACAATCTTGCTGTCTTTGACTGCAGCGGAGAAGATTGTTTTTCTGATCATATCCTTGAGAATTTCCTGCTTGACGGTAATTGGATATCCGCCCGAAACCGAAGGAAGGTCGGGATATTCTTCGGCAGAAATTCCGATAAGAGTCGATTCGAATTCACCGCACGAAATTGTTGCAATATGTCTTGCGTCGCTGTCGATGCTGACGTTGACGTCGGGCAGCTTTCTGAGAGTTTCGCTGAACATATGCGCATTGAGAACAAGCTCGCCCTCTTCTTCGATTCTTGCGGGAATTGAAGTTGTTATTCCCATTTCAAGGTCGTAGCCCGTGAGAGTCAGAGTGCCTTCCTTTGCAACCATAAGGATACCTTCGATTGCAGGAATAGCAGTCTTTGTTGAAGCGGCTCTCTGAACATTCTGGCAAGCCTCTGAAAGTTCAAATGTGTTGCATACAATTTTCATATGGTGTTCCTCCTTTAAATGGCAGTTCCAGGGTTATTCACCCGTTCACTGCAATTCAGACGGCTGAAAAACGGAATTATCCGTTTTCGCCGTATATATTTATTGCATATCTTATCTTAATTTTAGTAGTAATAGTAGAGCGCGTGGAAATATGGTATAACTTTTGAAACCGTTGAAAAATAAGCAATTTTTAACGGAAAATATTAACTTTATTTTGTGGATAACTTTAAGTTTTACACTTCCCGTTTTTTGACAATGTTAAGAAGTGGAAAACCCGGATGTGGAAAAGGATAAAAAAGTGGAAAACTTTTTTGTAAATGCAAAGTTCAGAATGCAGAATGCAAAGTGAAGGGTCGCTTCGCTCCGATTATATATTGATATGAAAAAGCTGAAAAATAAATATAAAATCGGTCATAGGCGGAGCCTATCCTTAATTTTTGCATTTACCATTTTGCATTTTGCATTCTCAAAGATTGTTTCTTCCTTCAATCGCTCTGATGAGAGTGAATTCATCCGCATATTCGAGGTCTGCGCCGACGGGTACGCCGTAAGCAAGTCTGCTGACCTTGACGCCGATAGGCTTTATCAGCCTTGAAATATACATCGACGTTGCTTCGCCTTCAACGGTCGGGTTGGTTGCCATAATAACTTCCTTGACCGTGTCGTCTTCAAGGCGGTAAATCAGCTCTTTGTTACAGATATCCTCGGGATTTATGTCGTTCATCGGAGAAATCACGCCATGAAGAACGTGATAAAGTCCGTTATATTCATGGGTTCTCTCAATTGCAATAACGTCGCGCGGATCCTCAACAACGCAGATTGTTGATTTATCCCTCGACTGCGATGAGCAGACGCCGCAAACCTCGCCGTCGGTCAGATTACAGCAGATTTTACATCTTTTGATTGACTTTCTGGCATTGAGAATAGTGTCGGTGAATTTCTGCGCTTCGGCATCGCTCATATTCAGCACATGGAATGCCAGTCTTTGTGCGCTTTTTTTGCCTACCGACGGTAATTTTGCAAACTGCTCAATAAGCTGCTCGAGAGACGGAGTATAGCCGCTCATTAAAACAGACCGGGGATTGAAAGGCCGCCCTTAGCCTTTTCCATTCCCTGCTCCATAGCTTCGTTTGCCTTGCGGATGCTTTCGTTGAATGCGGAAATAATGAGATCCTGAAGCATTTCAACGTCATCGGGATCAACAACTTCGGGTTTGAGGTTGACTGCGGTTACTTCGTGAGCGCCGTTGACAACAACTTCAACTGCGCCGCCGCCGACTGTTGATGAAAATTCGGTTGCTTCAACTTCCTGCTGGATTCTTGTCATATTTTCCTGCATTTCCTGGATTTTTTTCATCATATTGCCGCCCTGGGGAGCGCCGGGAATTCTTGCTTTCATTTTATATGTCCTCCAATATCAGTTATTATTGAAATTATTTATCTTTGCCTTCAGATTTTCCAAAGGACTTGTTTCTGTTTTTGGTTTATCGCCGTTTGAAACAGCAATTTTCATTTTTCTGCCCATAACCTCATAGACGGATCTTGCTAGCTCTTTTGAATGAGTGTCCGTGCAGATGAAATCAAAGAGAGTGGGATTATCCGAATGAATGATGACTCTGCCGTTTTTGATTGATGCTTTTGAGTTTGCGAGGATTCCGAAAAGCGGCATATCATATTTCATAACCTTTTCAAGCACATCTGCCCAGTTATCAAAGTTACCGTCGGGAATGTCGGCAGCTTCAGCAGGTGCGGCAGGTGCGGGGGGAGCTGAGGGAGCCTCGGGAACGGGCGGTGCTTCATAAGCTTCTGTTTTCGGCTCTTCTTTCGGCGCGACAGGTGCAGGTGCGGGAGCAGGCTGAGGTATCGGCTTCTGAATTTCTGTCGGCTTTGTTTCGGGAATATAAGGCTCGGGTTCGGGCTGTGCAGCTTTCTGAACGGATGCGGAGTTTATGACTGCGCCCGATGAGATTGATGCAAGCTTTTCTTCAATTGCGCTGAGTCTGTCCTCAAGGTCTGCGGAGATTCCTTCGCCCGAGGATGCCGACGGAGCGCACATTTTTATTACTGCCGCTTCAAGCTGAATTTTCTTATTGGCGGCGTTTTTTATGTTTTTGGCGGTCTGTTCAAGTACTTCTATGCAATAAAGAATCTTTGAAAGCTTGAGCTGACCTGCTCTCTCTTTTATCTTTGCAAGCTCGTCCTTTGAGCAGACGATGAGTCCCTCGCAGTCGCCGACGGTTTTTGCCACCATCAGGTTGCGGAAATGAAGGGTAAGCTCGGTGCATAGGCTGTCGATATCGCAGCTTTCGCTGTGGAGCTTTGAAACAAGTCTGAGTGAGCTTGTGAAATCTCCCTTTGCAACAAATTCCGAGAATGAGAAAAGATGAACGGTGCCTGCAATGCCTGCCGCATCGCTGACAGTGTTTTCGTCAATATCCGTTCCCATGGCAAAGCATCTGTCGAGAAGCGAAAGCGCATCTCTCATACCGCCGTCCGCAATTCTGGCGATAAGGCTTGCGGCATTTGAGGTGAGATTGACGTTTTCTTTTTCCGCAACATACATCAGCCTTGCGGTGATATCCTCGGGAGCGATTCTCTTGAAATCAAAACGCTGGCATCTTGAAAGAATGGTTGACGGCAGCTTGTGGATTTCGGTTGTTGCGAGAATGAAAATGACGTGTGAGGGAGGCTCTTCAAGGGTTTTGAGAAGAGCATTGAATGCTCCGATTGAGAGCATATGAACTTCGTCGATGATATAAACTCTGTATTTTGCGTTTGCGGGAGTGAAGTTTGCTTCCTCGCGCAAATCACGGATATTATCAACGCCGTTGTTGCTTGCGGCGTCGATTTCGATAACGTCAAGGATTGAGCCGTTTTCGATTCCTCTGCAGATTTCGCATTCGTTGCAGGGATTGCCGTCAACGGGATTAAGGCAGTTGACCGCCTTTGAAAGAATCTTTGCGCAGGTAGTTTTACCCGTACCTCTTGAACCCGTGAAAAGATATGCGTGAGAGATTCTGCCGTTTTCGAGCTGACTGCGCAGAGTTCTTGTTACGTGAGGCTGACCGTAAACGTCGCTGAAGTCCTTGGGTCTCCACTTTCTGTAAAGCGCCTGATACATTCTTTTCACTCCTTTAGTAACAGCGGTTACTTTATAAAAATAGAGTTTTATCTTGGTCACATGGCGGTAGGCGGACTGTGGCGCACAAGACTGCCCGCTTAATGCTGCTCGGTTCACCCGCCTGACATGGTTCACGGTGCCCTGTCGCACAGGACCCACACGCCACATGACCAAAACAAAACTCTGTACCGTAATATTATATATTATATTTATAATAATATCAAGGGGAATTTTTCGAAAATTTCAATGTTTTTTAATGGAAATCGGTTTTTAAAACGCTGTTTTTAACATTTTCATTGTTTTTGAATAAATTGATAATGAATTCATTTTTATATGGAGGCAATAATATGAAACAGTCATATTTTCTCGGTTCAAGCGGCAGAAACGGTTTCTTTTCATGCTTTTCACAGCTTACTCCGAAGATTGAAGGTCAGTATACATATATTATCAAAGGCGGACCGGGCACGGGTAAATCCTCGCTGATGAGGAAAATTGCCGATGAAATGGAAAGTCGCGACATCGGCTGCGAAAGAATCTGCTGCTCATCCGACCCCGATTCCCTTGATGCTGTTATTTTTCCGTCGCTGAGAGTCAGCATCGCCGACGGCACTTCACCGCATACGCTTGACCCTCAGTATCCCGGTGCAACGGGGGAGATAGTCAATCTCGGCGAATGCTGGGATAAGGAGAAGCTTTTTGAAAATAAAGAAAAAATAATTGAACTTACAGATAAAAATAAAGCCTGCCATCAGAGGTGCCGCAGATTTATTGATTCCTCATTTTCAATCTACGGTGACGGCGAGAAAATCTGCCGCGAATGCATTGATAAAGAAAGGTTGATGCGTTATGCATCAAGGGTTGCGAACCGTCATTTCAAAAAACCGAGCGGAAGAATCGGACTTGAAAAAATTCGTCTGCTGGATGCGATAACACCGAAGGGATATTATTTTTTATCCGAAACGGTCAATGAAATGTGTGACACGACGGTTATGTTTGAGGATGATTTCGGAGTGGCGGCTTCAATGCTGATTGGTGAAATCCGTTCTTATGCTCTGGCATGCGGATTTTCGGTTATTTCAAGTCCGTTTGTCGGCAATGAAAAACAGCTCCGCCACATAATAATAAAAGAGCTTGCGCTTGGATTTTTCACCTGCGACAAGCTCTGTGAGCCGGATATTATTCCGACAAAAACGGTTTCTCTGCGCCGTTTTTATTCGGTAAATGAGCTTGCACTTCACCGTGCAAGGCTAAATTTTTCGAAAAAAGCTTCGAAAGAGCTGATGAATGAGGCGGTCTGTGCGCTCCGTATGGCAAAGGATGAGCACGATGCCCTCGAAAAATGCTACATTGATGCGATGAATTTCGCAAAGCTTGATAAAATTGCAGAATCGCTGATTGAACGGATATGGCAGAGCGAATGGTGGAGCGAATAGTTATAATGCAAAATTCAAAGTTCAAAATGCAAAATTATTATTTTTTTTTTTGCAATTTGTTTTTTTACAGATAGAAATAAGGAGTGCGATTATTTCTTTAATATCTTTTTCTATGCTGTTAAATTCACTTGATGAAAGATAATCGGTTTTATATAAAAGTCTTAACCAATAATATGTTTCATTAGCTTCTTTTAAAGCTATATTCATTTTAGTATTAAAATCGGGTTTTGTCTGAGCTTTTTGTGCTTCGGCTACATTTGCGCCAATACTCGTTCCGCTTTTTAACATCTGTTTTGATAAAACATATTCTTGTTTATCGGAAGTAAGATATTTATAAAGATTTACGATTCTTATTGCAAATTCAAAACTTTTGCTTTCAATGATATTTTCCATAATTTCAATTCCTTAACATTTTGCATTATGCATTTTGAATTTTGCATTTTTACACTTTTACGCCGTAAAAGTGTATAACGTTCATATCCTCCTGCATATCGAGTCCGTGTGAGCCGCAGTCGCCGTCGATTTCATGGCAGCCGTGGTCGGGCGCAAAGCCAATCAGCGTGTTATGGGAAGACCAGTGCTTCTTCACCGCTTCGGCAATTTCATCAAACTTTTTCATATTGTCCTTCAGCGATTCGATCGACGCCTCGCCCTCCGGAGCCCAGCGGTGCATGGTGGAATCGTAGGTGCCGTTATAGACCAGCACGAAAT
>JAZNFD010000128.1:0-5107 GCA_045588975.1 Acutalibacteraceae bacterium
CTTATGGCAAGGTTTTTCTTTTTTTCAAAAAGGGATTCGAAGAACGCGCGGTACAGAGCAGCAGTACGGGGGACTGTTATGACCGCTGGAGACCAAGCGGCCGCAGTCGCACAAGTCGAATTTCTGATTCTCCTCCCAAAATCCTCATTTGCAGAATAGTTTTTACTGTTTATCAAACTCCTCTATTTATCAATCTTAAAAATAAATAATCGAAAGTATGCAGCAATTTATAAATCAATCTCTTTCAACCAATCTTTTGCAAATATTTTTCTCACTTATTTTTGAAGAAAAAACAAATAATCTCTCGTAAGAAATCTTCAAAAAGCCCTTGACATCTCATTCTACATGTTGTAGTATAGATGTATACTACAACATGTAGAATAGACAAGGAGTTGTTGCTATGAAAATTTTGCAAATGGGTTCTGTTGAATCGAATTTTGCGGATATTATTTGGTCAAATGAACCAATCACATCTTCTGAACTTGCAAAAATCAGCGAACAGAAACTAAAATGGAAAAAAACAACCTCTTTCACGGTGTTAAAAAGGCTGTGCAATAAAGGCATTTTCAAAAACGAAAAAGGTATCGTAACCTCACTCATATCTCGAAGTGATTTTTATTCAATGCAAAGCAACAATTATGTTGAGGAAAACTTTAACGGTTCTCTGCCTGCCTTTCTTGCTGCTTTCACTGCAAGAAAAGCACTTTCAAAGAAAGAGATTGATGAAATCAGAGCGATGATTGATTCTTTTAAGGAGGAATGATTATGGACTTATTCTTAAAAATCCTTAATATGAGTTTCTCTGCTGCTTGGCTGATTTTTGCAGTTATATTTGTCCGTTTTTTACTGAAAAAATCGCCAAAATATATAAGTGCGTCACTTTGGGGATTAGTTGCCTTCCGTCTTATATTTCCTTGGTCAATTAAAAGCGTGGTCAGCCTTATTCCGAGTGCAAAACCAATACCCGAAGATATTGTTTATTCTCCTTCTCCCTCTGTCAACAGCGGATTTGAAACAGTTGATAATGTTATAAATCCTATTATATCTCAAAGTCTTGCACCAAAAATTGGTGAAAGTGTAAACCCCGTTCAAATATTACTTTTTGTCTGTTCGATAATTTGGCTTATAGGAATTGCTGCTATTGTAATTTTTTCGCTTATCAGCTATATTAGTTTATCAAAAAAAATAAAAGAAAGCGTTGAATTGTCAGAAGGCGTTTACCGTTGCGATGGTATTGACATGCCGTTCATTATCGGTATTATTAAGCCTAAAATCGTTCTTCCGTCAAGCCTAGATCCAGAGCAGGCGAAATATGTAATAGCTCACGAAAAAGCACACCTTAAACGCTTTGATCATTTGCAAAAACTTTTAGGCTATGTGTTATTGACTGTTCATTGGTTTAACCCGATTTGTTGGATAGCATATAAGCTTTTTTGCGTGGATATTGAACTTGCCTGTGATGAAAAGGTAATAAAAGAATTTGATACTGACGATAAGAAGCAGTATTCGAAAACGCTTTTTGATCTCAGCGTCAGCCGAAAAACAATTTACTCCTATCCTCTTGCATTCGGAGAGGTTGCAGTTAAGGACAGAATCAAGAATATTTTGAACTACAAAAAACCGACGTTTTGGGTAATTACCGTATCGGTTCTTGCTGCTATATTGCTTGCCGTGTTCTTTATAACAGACCCTGAAAGCCAACCGACTTCAGATGAAATGACGACTTTGTCAACAACACAAGCCGAAACCGGTCGGACGGAGCCGACATCAACTAAGCCGACTTACAGTATGACAGAGTCGCAAGTATCGTTAACGGTTGCGCAGGCAATGCCGTATAGCGGAAAAATCGGCACTCTGACATGGAGCATTGATGAAAAAGGAACCTTCCTCCTTGAAGGTGAGGGTGAGCTTCGTGATTTTGAAGGCCCTGAAATGGAGATAACGCCATGGCTTCATCATGCCGACAAAGTCAAAAAAATGATTATAGGTGACGGTGTTACAAAAATCGGAAGCTATACTTTTCCAGGCTTAACAAGTTTAAAGCAGGTTCATTTCGGTAAAAGCGTTAAATATATAGGTTCTTGTGCCTTCTGCAGTTGCCCTATAGAAGATCTGAAATTGAATGACGGCCTGAAAGAAATAGGTTATGCTGCGTTTTCTCAGGCATCTGCAAAAGTGCTTGTTATCCCTGACAGTGTAGAGAAGCTTGGCCCTGATGCAATTTCCGGAGATTTTGATACCGTAAAAATAGGTAAAGGGGTAAAAGATTTTACATATTCTTCTTTTTTGACCCCTGCAAAAAGATTCATTGTTGACCCTGAAAATGATTTTCTCAGCAATGACTCCCACGGAGTTCTTTTCAATAAAGACAAAACGGAATTGATAAGATTTCCCGTTGCAAGTGATATAGAGAAATATGAAATACCGAACACCGTAAAATATATTTTTGGTGAAAACGGTTATGATTTTTACGGTGCGTTTTCAAACTACGGAGATACCTATAATCTTAAAAGTGTGGTTATTCCCGAAAGTGTTGAAAGTATCGGCGGAGCGGCATTTTGGGAAAGCAGAGGTTTGACAGATATTAAAATAGGTTCAAATATAAAGCATTTGGGCGGATATGTTTTCGGCAACACCGGCTATTGGCTTGATGAATCAAACTGGGAAAACGGTGTTTTGTATCTTGACAATTATCTGATTGATTCAAAGGAAGAAAAATGTTCGTCTAAGCTTGAAATAAAAAACGGAACATTCTTGATAGGCGGTTGGGCTTTTGCGAATAATCGAAGCATAGAAAACTTAATCATTTCCGATTCCGTTAAGATTATCTGTGCGAGTGCATTTGCTTGGTGTGAAAATGTAAAGACGGTTGACCTGGGTGCGGGCGTTGAAATCATTGAGGACCACGCTTTTTGCGGATGTGAAAACCTGAGAAGCATAGATATTTCTGACAGCGTAAAACATTTAGGCAAAAATTCTTTTACGGGTTGCAGGGGTATGATATCTTTATCAATCGGAAAAGGTGTTACCGAAATACCGCAGGAGTGCTTTTCTAATTGCGAAAATCTTAAAACTATAACCCTTACTTCAAATATCAGAAAAATTGGTGATTCGGCGTTTCGTCATGACAAAGAGCTTGCCACCGTTTACTATTACGGTACCAAGGAACAATGGGAAGCTATCGAGGTCGGCATAGATAACACACACCTGAAAAATGCAAATATAGTTTATCTTGATGGAACGTTAAACTAATCATAAAGCGATTATCCGAAAAATTTATTCATTGAATCCGTTATTAACACTCGTACCAGGAAAGCCATTACAGTGTCAGCTGTGATGGCTTTTTGTTTCAAAGGGATTCGAAGGACGAGCGGCACAGAGCAACAGTCTGGTGGACTGTTGTGACCGCGAGCGTCCAAGCACCCGCAGTCGCGCGAGTCGAATTCCTAACTCTCCGCCCAAAAAAAAGAACAGATACCGTAAAGGGAGGCACTTCATAAGGAAGTTGCCTCTCTTCGGCTTTTGTAGACAGTCGGAATGATTGAATTGTATGGATTATCAATCTATTACGGAGGTTTACAAAATGTCTGGTTTTATTGAAGATTTTTATTATGGTAACATCGAACCGCAGGAATGCTGTTCAGAATTGAAAAATAAATTAAAGAAGAATTTAAGTGTTCTCACCGAAAAGGAAGAAGAACTCAATTCAAAATTAAGCGGCGAAGAAAAAGATTTGTTTATAACATACACAAGTATATATAACGATTTTCTGACAGTTAGTATAGCTGACGGCTTTATTTCTGGTTTTCGGCTTGGAGCAAAATTCACACACGACACATTTGTTACTGATTGAAAGGAGTTATAGTTATGAATAAATCATCATTTAAACTCAACAACGGGACATACAGAACAGTTGGCGATTACAGAATCCCAAACATCACATTACCTGCCGAAGCAAGAAAGCCTATCGGTGTATGGGGACTGAAATGCAAGGATTATCTTATGCGACATAAGCGAGTGCAATTTAACATTATGCTTATGAATGGCACATTGTGGACTCATCTTGCAGAGATTGATGAACAGGCATCAGCTATGTTCTCTCAGCTGGTAGAACAGATGAAAGCTAATGAAGAAATCACAGAACAACTCAAAGAGCAAAACCAAATGGAATGGGTTGCCCATATGAATAACATTGAAGCAAGGGCAAGAGAGATTGTTAATCACGAGCTGATTTTTACTGCATAATCATTTCTAAAAACATAATCAGGTGTAGCGGGATTTGATTTCTGCTACACCTGATTTTCTTTTTATGCAATCTTTTTTCTTTGGGGTATCAGGGGTGAAAATCCCTTAATTTCGGATTTGTACACACAAATCCATTGCTCGCTAAGACAAATGCCAGCCACGAATTACTATTATATTTGGATGTTGATTTTCCATTGTATGTTTTGCAAATTAAAAGGTAATTCAAGCAAAGTTCAGCTTGCGGTTTTCATCGGAATACCGTTTTCATCCGCAGAGAAAATAGAATCTGTTGAGCCGTCATAGACAGAAAGCAGAAGATTCTCGGGGTCAGTCGGCAAGGCAAAAACATTATTACCTCTGTAAAGCAGACCCATATCCGTTTCGCTGACCTGTTTTATTTCACCGTTTTTAAGGCTGAATACGCACAGAATCATCTGACGGTCTTCCACTTCGCTTTCCTCGCTGAACACATAAAGGAAGCTGTCACCGTCTGCGGTTCTGACATAATACGGATTCAGGTCATAGGAAAACCAATCCACCTCATAATTTGAGTTTTCCGAATTTATTCCGAGCGTGTAATAATATCTGCCGTCGGGGTCATAGTTACCCGAAACGGTAAGTTCATCTGCACGCTTGTCACCCGTGATGTCGGTAAAGAACGGTGACGATAAGGGCAGGCATACAACATAGGCATTAGGTACGGCAGTATATTTTTCTTTGAACAAATCGGGATATTCCGCAAAGGTCACCGTTGCTGTCCGGATGCCGAAATTTGTGGGAGCAATAGCACCCGGTCCAAAATAAAAGGTTATACCGTTATAGTCAAGCACCCACATGATATCATCTTCGGGAGTGTTTTTGA
>JAZNFD010000129.1:0-5393 GCA_045588975.1 Acutalibacteraceae bacterium
TACATGTTTCGAAATCGGGGCCGTGGTCAAGGTGAAGAGCAATGGGGAGACCTGTTGTTTCAACAGCAGCCTCAACGAGCTTAACAAGATATGTGTGGTTTGCATAAGCTCTTGCGCCCTTGGAAACCTGAAGGATGAGGGGAGCGTTGAGAGCTTTACCTGCTTCAACGATACCCTGGATGATTTCCATGTTGTTAACATTGAATGCACCGACAGCGTAGCCGCCCTTGTATGCATCTTCGAACATTTTCTTGGTTGTTACAAGTGCCATTTTTATCACTCCTGAAAATTTTATTTAAATTAACCTTATTAATTATATCAAAAATTTGGGGGATGTCAATATAAAAAACGGACACACATATAATGCGTATCCGTTAAATTTTTATTCGGGATTCACAAGAGTCCGGATTGCCGAGTCATCGTTGCTGCTGTGAAGTGCGTTATCAACAATCACTCTTGCTTTATGATATTCGCTTGTGATGATAAGATAAACATAGTCGCCGAGAACGCAGACAGCGTTGCCTTTTGTCTTTGCATAGTTTTCGGGTGAATATGACTGAGTGTTTTCTTTTACGCTGTTGAGGTAGCTGTCAAGTGTTTCGCAGGTCGCGTTGAGGTCTGCACCGTCTGCAAGCTTGATGAGAATGATTGCATCAGCATTGACGGCAGGGTCAGCTGCTTCGGCGAAAACATATTCCTCAAAATCAGCGAGATTGAAGCCGAAAAGGGTTTCGATAAGCGCATCGGGCATAATCGCCATTTCGGGCATATTTTCTACGCCTTCAAGCCCTGCATAAATTTCGGTAAGGGACTGTACTTTCTTTTCTGTTTTTGCACAGGATGCGAAACAGCATATGCAGATTGCAAGGCATATGACAACGGACATAAATTTTTTCATAACAATTATCCTCCTTGTTGTGTTGCTCCGAGAGCGTTTGCCCAGACGGCATATGCATCGTCAGTCTGGTGAATATATTCATCGCTGCAATATTCGGCGCTGAGTGCATATTTTTCGTCCTGCAGATGAGTCATAATGTCGATATATTCAACATTATCGTTTTTCAGACACAGAAGTTTCATGTTGTGGTTGAGGTTTGCGAGGTTGAGGTTGTTGAGATTTGTTTTTTGTGCCGACTCAACAAGGAAAGTAGTGCTGACAACATAAATATTTGTTCCGGGCTCTTCTTTACGGATTGAGTTAATCAGTTTGCAGTAATTTCTGACCGTGCCCTCAACGCCCGAGCCCGCAATATCGTTGATGCCGAGGCAGATATAGACGTTTTCGGGGGTGATTTCGGAAATTGCTTTGACTACGGGAGTTTCTTTGCCCTTGTAAAGAGGATGACTGTAACCTTTATCCTCGGCGGTGCTGCTGCTTAAGGCGTGTTCAACGGAATATGAACCCGCAGTAAGGAATACGGTGTCTGTCATAATTTCTTTTTTAGCGCAGTAGCGTGCAAAGCCGAGCGAAACGGAGTCGCCTATGAAAACGGATTTTGAAAGATTCGGTTTTTCAACCGTTGAACCCTGCGGTGAACCTTTTGAATCCTCAAGGGAATAAAGAATGAATTTTTCGGGAATTTCAACCTTGCTATTTTTTTGGACATCTGTGGGAGTTGCTTCGGAAGGTTTGGTGTGATATTCCGTCGGATGGACAGCGGTGATTTTGTTTGCGGGAACAGTCACTGCGGAATATCCGTCACGGTGAGTATATTCGTAGTAACCGATTTTTACGCCTACCATACAGAGAATTACAGCCGCAATAACAAGGGTTATTCTAAAAAGTATTTTCATAAATCTCACCCCGTAAATACGGATTTTGTTGTAAATGAACATATATATTCGAATTATATCACAAGAAACCCGATTTGTCTATACGGTCAGTATGCCGCTCTTTACATTTTATTTAAAAAATGATACAATATGTATTATCAAATTTCAGGAGTATCAGATGGACGGATTCAGAAAGGAATATATCGGCGGCGGGGTGACCGTTTTTGTTTCACAAGCGCACACCTTCGGTACGGATGCCGTTTTGCTTGCCGATTTTGCATCGCCTTCAAAAAGGGCGGTCTGCTGTGACCTCGGGTCAGGCTGCGGAATCATACCTCTTTTATGGTGCAAAAAAGAAACCGGTAAAATCACCGCGGTTGAGATTCAGCCTCTCGGGGCAGAGCAGATTAACGCCGCAATCGAATATAATTCCCTTTTGAATAGACTTACGGCAGTCAATGCCGACCTCAAGGAGCTTAAAGGCATTGTGCCTTTCGGCTGCTTTGACGTTGTGACGATGAATCCGCCTTACAAAGCAAGCGGTGCGGGAATCGAAAGCAGAAGCGATGCCGATAAAATCGCAAGGCACGAAACAATGTGTTCGTTTACCGATATCTGCGAAACAGCAAAAAAGCTTCTGAATTTCGGAGGCAGACTTTGCATGTGCATCCGTCCCGAAAGGCTTTGTGAGCTTTTCTTTGAAATGAAATCGGCAGGAATTGAGCCGAAAAGGCTCAGACTTGTTTCAAAATGTCCGGGCAAAGCACCGTGGCTTGCTCTTGTTGAAGGCAGACGCGGCGGAAAAAGCGGAATGACGGTTGAACCTGAGCTTTTTGTTCACGGGGATGACGGCGGATATTCCGAAGAAATGAAAAAAATCTACGGCGATTATCTTTTGGAAAACAGAGGTGAAAATTCTTGAGCGGAACACTTTTTGTTGTCGGCACTCCGATAGGCAATCTCGGCGACATTTCTCCGAGAGCGCTCGAAACACTCGGAAACTGCGACTTTATTGCGGCTGAGGATACAAGAGTTACGCTCAAGCTGCTCAACCGATTCGAAATAAAGAAACCGATGGTCAGCTATTTTGAACATAACCGTTTTGAAAGAGGTCCGATGATTGCGGAAAGAATTCTTTCGGGCGAAAGCTGTGCGCTGGTAACGGATGCGGGGATGCCTGCAATATCCGATCCGGGCGAAGATCTGGTCAGACTCTGCATCGAAAAGGGTATCAAAGTCGAATCCGTGCCCGGTCCGTGCGCATTTGCAACAGCTCTTGCTGTTTCGGGAATGCCGTCAAAAAGATTCACTTTCGAAGGATTTCTGCCTATGGAGAAATCTGAGAGGAGGGAGCTTATTGAATCGCTTGTCGGCGAAAGACGCACGATGATTTTTTATGAGGCTCCCCATAAGCTTTCGCAGACACTTAAAGACCTCGCAAATGCCTTGGGCGACAGAGAGATTACGATAGTCCGTGAACTTACTAAAATCCACGAGCAGGTAATAAAAACAAGCCTTTGCGCCGCTTCGGAAAAATATTCCGAAGAGCAGATAAAGGGCGAGCTTGTTATTATTATCAAGGGCGCAGAGGCTCCCGAAAAGGTGCAGATGACCCTTGAGCAGGCGGCTGAATATGCAAAGGAGCTTGTCGCAAAGGGCGAGGGCAAATCCGATGCCGCAAAGCTTGCCGCCAAAGAAAGCGGACTAAAAAAAGGCGACATATATAAACTGATTATTTAGGAGAAAAAAGATGATTGCATATTTTCTTGACAGACCTTATCTGATTGTGATTCTGGTTGCTCTTGTTATTCTGACTATCTTTGTATGCTTCAAAGCGGGTCAGGCGAGTGCAAAAAGAAGTAAAGCCAATGAGGCGCTTCTGAAAAAGCTTAAAGAAGAAAACGAGCTGAGAAACGAGTTTTCACTTCTCACGGAAAGCCTTGTCAAAAAATCCGAGCCGTCACGCCTTTTCAAGGGTGTTGCGCTCAATCTCCAGAAGAAAATTTCCGATGCGGCGGATATGGAATCCGAATTTTCAAAGCTCAGCGATGAGCAGAAGATGGTTTATGCTCTTTCGTTTGTTGTTGAGGACGGAAGTGAAAAGCTCAGCAGCTTTTTCAGAGTCAACGGCAAACCCGTAACCGACAACGCTCTCAATGCATTCGGAAAGATTATCGGCGGCAGAGCATATGAAATCTTTGAGAGTGAATATAATTCATTTGACCCCGATAACGAAGAAGCATCCGTAATTCCCGAAGAAATTGAAAAGCTTGATGCTGAGTTTTTTTCTCTTTCCGATGCGGATTCAATTTGTGTCGCAGGCGGAAAGTTCATTGCGGACAACTGCGGAAAATTTATCTGATTTTTAAGCCTCTTACTGTATATGCGGTGAGAGGTATTATATTTGTATTGTTAAATTAACCAAAAACAAGTTCACAAATCCGTCAAAAAAACAAAAATAAAAAAATGTCGAAATAGTTGTTGACTAATCAAAAAAACAGAATTATAATGCAGACAAAATCACATACAAAAGATTTTTGTGGGGAGGGAAATTCCATGATTCCCAAAGAATTATTAATCAACAAACCTGCGAGTCCCGAAATCAGAAAAATTGCCGAAAAGCAGTTCAAAAAAGACGATGCACCGCTTTTTGCGGTTATCGGTGACCTTGATATCAACAGCAACTACGGTGAGGGCGGCGTTTACGTTGCCAAGGACCGCATTGTTGCAATCGGCGAGAATTTTGACGGCGGATTTCTGAGCCTTGATTTTGCCGACATTGCCGAAATCTCCGTCAAAAGAATGTACGGAAATGCTGTGTTAAAGGCAAAAACAAAGGGAGGTTCGACAATCGACCTTATGCGATTTACATTCGCAATGGCGGATATCTGCGATGCGGCGGCTGACTTCGTTTCAAAAGTAAACGAAGGGGAGAGTGTCGAAAGCCGTTTTGCGGCGGTTGAGGTTTCGTTTAAAAATCTCCGTTCATTCTGTCCCAAGTGCGGCAGAAAGCTACCGTCACCGAATGCAGACTGTCTTAACTGTCAGGGCAAGGGTAAGATGGCGGCAACGATGCTCCGCTATATCAAGCCCTACACGGGCAAGCTGATTTTCTGCATCTTTCTTTCGGTTGTCACTACCGTTGCGGCGCTTGTTCCGCCTTATGTCACAAGCCTTATGGTTGACTCGGTTATCCCCGGCGGAGACAAAAAAATGCTGGTTGCGGTTATTGCGTTTCTGTTGCTTGTTTACCTTATGCAGTACGGCATCGGTGCTCTGCGTTCTTATCATCTGAGAATCGCAGGCGACGGCATTATTGCCGATCTTAAAAAGGAGATCTACGCAAAGGCGCAGTATCTTCCGATGAAATTTTATGACAAAACCTCAACGGGCTCGGTTATCAACCGCGTCAACTCAGACACAACCGTTCTTCAGCAGTTTATGCTGAGAATAACTCAGGAAGCCGTTGTTCAGCTTTTCACGATGATAGGCATTGTCGTCATTATGATGTGCATGAACTGGCGACTGACCCTGCTTTCGCTTATTCCCGTTCCCGTTGTTGTTCTCTGCAGCCGTTATTTCGGCAAAAAAATCGGCCCTCTTTACCGCAGAATATGGCG
>JAZNFD010000130.1:0-8934 GCA_045588975.1 Acutalibacteraceae bacterium
GCTGTGTTGTGGTAGGTTTGGTGGTTGTAGGTTCTGTCACAACAGGCTGGGTTGTGGTAGGTTCGGTGGTTGTGGGTTCTGTCACAACTGGCTGTGTTGTGGTAGGTTTGGTGGTTGTAGGTTCTGTCACAACAGGCTGGGTTGTGGTAGGTTCGGTGGTTGGCTGTGTGGTGGTTTCAACGGGAATAAGTTTCCACCTGCAGACAAGTGTAATGTTATTTGCAGGCATCACAATCTGTGAACCCGATTCGTAACGTTTTCCGTTATAATACCAGCCTTCAAAAACATATCCGTCTGCGGAATATGCTTCGGGAATAATTATGAAGTCACCTTCCGTTGCCACATAGGAATCGGGCAATGTGAATCCTTCGGGAGTATCACCCGATGAAAGGAAGAATACGTTATAATCATACTTCTCTGCTTCCCAGAGTGCATAATAAACGGTGTCACCGAGAATATATTCAGATTCGTCAACGCCGTGCCATCCCGCAAAAACGAAGCCTCTTCTGCGGGGCTCATCCTCGGGAACTATCGACAATGCAGGCGTACCGTATACAGCTTCTTTGACAGCTATATTTTTGCCGTCGGGGAAGCTGCCGCCGTCTGCATAAAACTCAACTTCATAGCTTGCAAGCTTGAAGTAAATTTCAAGAACGGTTGATCCGTCAGCAGCGATAACGCCCGAAATAATGTTATCTGCCGCAACATCAACAACGTTATAATCATTCATTAACAGATCTTCAACAAGGATATATTCCGTATCGGTCTCAGGTGATTCGGGCATTACCTCAACGATTTCAACCGTCGAACCTGTTACGCCTGCAAATTCAAACATATCCTCGTTATAAATCGTTTCTCCGTCTTCAAAATCAACATAATGAACGATAACATTATAGGGCGTGTCATCCGCAGGTGTCCATTTTGCATTCAATCTGATGATTTCAGCATCGATTGTGTCGGGAATATCGGGCTCATATCCGTCGAAATAATATCCGTCGCGTGTCGGTTCGGGATAAACATCAACCTCGGAGCCTGCAACAAAATCAAGCTTCATTACGGATGAGCCGTCATCAAAAGCACCTTCGCCTGCATCAAGGATAAGTCTGCCGTAGCCGGTTGATACGGGTTTGCTCTCAACCGCGCAGGTCGCTTCCCACATATCCATTCCGAGAGTATAATCAAGTGAAGACACGCCTTCGCTCTCGCCTCTTGCGAATGTAATGAATGCATAATATCCTTCATCGGGATTCTGGATTGTTGAGGGAACAATAAAGAAATCTCCGTTGCCGACTGCATCGCTCTTTGTTCTGAGATCGAATTCGGCAAACCATTCGTCACCGCTTATCTTATGGCATTTAAAATCAGAAAAAGAAAATGCGAATGTGATCGGAGTGTTGTTTTCGAGAAAGTCTTCCGTAATATATCCGTGATCAACCAATCTTTTCATTTGAGTAGATGATTTGTAAGGTGAGCTTGCAAGAAGTCCGCCCAGTCCGTATTCGGCTGCTGCAGTGCCTTCGCTGTAATTAATTCCGGGCTCGAATATTTGTCCGACATAATCGCTTTCAAATGCATCGTCGTTGTAGAAGAAAAGCATCATACCGTCACCTGCAGGAAAACCGGTTTCAATAAATACTCTTGCTTTAACTTCCTGATTTCGTCCGACTTTGTCTGCAATGACCCAATCGCCGACAGTCTCATCATAAGTATATAATTCCGTTTTCAATCCGAGATAATTTTCGGGCAATGCCGATGTGGTTTCTTCCCATTCCGCAATAAAATCAATATCTTCATCGGGCATAACGGTTACATCCGATGACCAGCCGATGAATTTATAGCCTTTGCGAACGGGATCTTCGGGGAATTCGATTTCACTTCCCGCAATACCGCTGAAAACCGCATAAGGTTCGCTGTCATTGATGTCAGTATAGAAGCTTGCAGTATATTCAACGGGAGCCTCGGCGGCATAAAAATATGTATCACCCTTTACTTCGTAGGGGAATTGTGCATATGTGCCGTCCGAAAGAGTCCATGCTTCGTATCCTTCGGGAACATCTTCTTCTTCGACAAAATCACCGAAATAATAACCGTCGGAATAAGAAAGCTCTTCTTCCCCGTCCATGAATATAACAAGATAAGTCAATTCATTATACATTGCATAGAATTCTTTGTTGCCTTCGGTATCAACGACGGGAGGAATGTCGAGATCCCAGCCTGCGAACTCATAATGCTCCATCACGGG
The DNA here is from genome assembly GCA_045588975.1 of Acutalibacteraceae bacterium. Taxonomy (GTDB): domain Bacteria; phylum Bacillota; class Clostridia; order Oscillospirales; family Acutalibacteraceae; genus CAG-177. The sequence continues at coordinate 2,243 of JAZNFD010000130.1, forward strand.
ATCATCGGGAGTTACGGTTTCATCGCCGAAAGCATATTCATATGTCAGAATCTGCTGACCATTGGGGAAAGCAGCACCTTCGCCCGCATCAAATGTGTATGTGAAAGTTTTAGCCTCATAAACGGGATATAAAGCAACATCATTTGCAGGCATAACCTCGGGAGCATCGGCTCTCTCTGCAGGGTCAGTTGACCACATAATGAAATTATAACCCCTTTTAGTGGGTTTTCCGCTCGGATTTGCTTCAAATCCGGGAATCTCTGCGCCGTAATAAACCAATGATTTTTCAGTCTGAGGGCCGATCTGATCTTCATAATAATATGTAAGGTCATACTGATTTCTCTGATAGTAAATCCTTGCAACCGTCGAACCGTCTTCATTGACCGTAACCGAAGCATCGGATTTTGATGCATCAAGAGTGAATCCCTCCTGTTCTTCGGCTTCGATATTGACCTGTGTACCTGCAGCAGCATATTTACGGGCAGTTTCATCAGCCTCAATGCCGTATAAACCGCGGGTATTCATAAAATATGTTTCTATTGTATAATAGCTGACATTTTCCGCAAAAACACTGATTGCAAGAGCTGAAAATGCCGTTATTACCGCAAGAAACACTGCAAGGCCTTTTTTAAAAACAGTCATTTATATTTCCTCCTTAAGAAATTAAATCTATTTTTTTATATTCTAACAGATTTCATTAATAATTACAAGTGAATTAACCTATTTACTTTTATTATTATATAGTGTAAAATAATAGAAAATAAAATTAGGATGATACTATGAAGAAAATCGGACGTGAAGTATTATTTCTCAATTCAAAAGAAGGGAATCCGCGAAACGGCGAAGGAACATTCTTAAGGCTCAAAGACGGCTCGATTCTTTTTGTTTATTCAAAATTTTCGGGCAACAACTGGGGTGATGAATGCGCGGCGGATATCGCATCTTTAACTTCATATGATGAGGGCGAGACCTGGGTTGACGGCAGAATTATTTTCCGCCACGATGAGGAATCGAGAAATTATATGTGTCCGTCATTAATCAGAATGAACAACGGCGATGTTGGACTGATATTTTTAAAAAAAGCCAAGGAAAACGAAAGCTCAATCCCCTGTTTTTCCCGCTCATCCGACGAGGGTAAAACATTCACATCTCCCAAAAGGTTTTCTGACGACAATTCAATATATTGGGTAATCGAGAATGACCATTTATTAAAGCTCTCAAACGGCAGAATTTTATTGCCCGCAAATATGCATTCCGAGCTTATTGACGGTGAAGTCAGAATAACCGAACACGGATTGAAATGCATTTTTGCCACCGATGATGACGGCGAAACGTGGAGTGAAATTGCCGAAAGGCAGGATATTCCGTTTCCGGATAAAAGTGATACAGGGCTTCAGGAAACTACTCTTTATCAGCACGAAAAAGGAAGAATCCGTGCGTTGTCAAGAACAGACCTCGCATTTCAGTTTGAATGCTTTTCGGATGACAACGGAGAAAACTGGACACAGCCATCGCCAAACAGATTTTTTTCATCTCCCGATTCTCCGCTTCTTATGAAAAAGGTCGGCAAATACACCGTGGCTGTTTTCAACCCCGTTCCGAATTACACAACCAGACCCAATGCCGACGGAAATGTCTGGGGCCGTACTCCGCTTGTTTGCGCGGTAAGCGAAGATGACGGGAACAATTTTGACAGAATCTTTGCTCTCGAAGATGACCCGACAAACGGATACTGCTATCCCGCAATAATCGACGGCGATGATTATTTTCTTGTTGCGTATTATCACTCCAACAACACAGACTCTCCGTTAACATCGTGCAAAATGATAAAAATTATGTTTGACGAAATAAAGTAAAGGCAGGTAATAACAATGAACAAATATGCCAGATTCAGATATCAGCCGTGCATCCCTCTCGGTGATGACGGAAGATGCGTCACTGCATCCGAAAAGCACATTCAGCTTTCAAGAAAAGCCGCAACCGAAGGAATGGTGCTTCTCAAAAACGATAACAAAGCTCTTCCTTTGAAAAGAGGCGAAAAAATTGCGCTTTTCGGAAAGGCAACAATCGAATACATTAAAGGCGGCGGCGGAAGCGGCGATGTTCACTGCCCCTACATCAGAAACATTTACGAAGGCTTCAGCGCAAAGGCAAAAGACGGCAAGGTTTCGATTTTTATGCCTCTGATTGATTTTTATAAGGATTACGTTGAAAAAGAAAGCGTCAACATTCCCACTCAGGCTCAGATAAACGCCACCTGGGATATCGTTAACGCAATGGAATTCTGCACAAAGCGTGACGATATGACTTACGACACATTCGCAAGTATGCACGTCAAAGAGCCTGCCGTACCCGATGAGCTTATCACAGCCGCATCAGAAAATGCAGACACGGCAATCATCACTCTCAGCAGATTCTCCGCAGAGGGCGTTGACCGCAGACCTCAGGGCGGTGACTACTATCTCTCTGATATCGAAAAAGAATTAATCGACAAAGCATCTGCACTTTTCAAAAAGGTCGTTATCGTCATCAATTCAGGCGCAACAATCGACTGCGAATATTTTGCAGAAAACGATAAAGTTCAAGCGGTTCTTTTCGGATGGCAGGGCGGTATGGAAGGCGGTATGGCAATTGCCGATATCATCTGCGGCGATGTCAATCCCTCGGGAAAAATGACCGACACCATCACAAAATCCTATGATTATTACCCCTGCAAGGAAGAGTTCTGGGAAAGCTTCAGATTCATTGACTATTCGGATGATATTTATGTCGGATACCGTTATTTTGAAACAATCCCCGGTGCAAAAGAATATGTGCGCTATCCGTTCGGATTCGGTCTTTCATACACGACTTTCGAAATCAGCGGCAGAGTATGCTGTGAAAGCGAGGGAAAAATTGTTGCCGTTGCTACCGTTAAAAATACGGGTGATGTTGCGGGCAAAGAGGTTGTTCAGCTTTATTATTCCGCGCCTCAGGGCGCGCTCGGCAAACCCGCAAGAGAGCTTGCCGCATACAAAAAGACAAAGCTTCTCACACCCGGTGAAAGTGAAACCGTCGTTCTCAGTTTTGATGCCGATTCAATGGCAAGCTTTGACGATCTAGGCAAAATCGCAAAATCCGCTTACGTGCTTGAAGCGGGCAACTATGAATTTTTCCTCGGCACATCCGTAAGAAACGCTGAAAAGCTCGCATTTGAATATGAAGTTAAAGAATCAAGAGTAACAGAGCAGCTCAGTAATTGGTGCAAACCCTTTAAGCTAGAAAAAAGAATGCTTGCTGACGGCTCATTCGAAGCGCTCCCCCTTGGTGATGAAGATTATTACTATGCCGTCAACGAACCCTCGGGCGCAGCTGCTCCCGAAGAGCTCGTAAAGTTTGACGATGTCGGCGATAAAATAACAATGGATGAATTCGTTGCACAGTTCACTCTCGACGAGCTTATGTATTTTGTAGGCGGACAGAAAACAACGGGCGTTTGCAACACAGGCTCTTTCGGCGGAATTCAGCGCCTTGATATCCCCTATTTCCCGACAGCCGACGGCCCCGCAGGTCTCAGACTCGAACCTGAAACAGGTATTCCTACAACGGCTTGGCCCTGCGCAACGCTTCTTGCCTGCACATGGAATACAGAACTTATTTATGAAGTCGGTGCAGCCGGCGGTGCTGAGCTTCGCGAAAATAATCTTGCTATCTGGCTCGCTCCTGCTCTCAACATTCACAGAGACCCTCTCTGCGGAAGAAACTTTGAATATTATTCAGAAGATCCGCTTGTTGCAGGCAAATGCGCCGCAGCAGCAACAAGAGGCATTCAGTCAAACAAAGTTGCCGTTTCGATCAAGCACTTCGCTTGCAACAGCAAGGAAGCAAACAGATATGATATCGATGCAAGAATCTCAGAAAGAGCGCTCCGTGAAATCTATCTCAAGGGATTCGAAATCTGCGTTAAAGAAGCTGACCCCTACACCGTTATGTCATCATATAACAGAATCAACGGTCAGCACACTTCCGAAAGCTATGAGCTTCTGACAGGCATTCTCCGAGGCGAATGGGGATTCAAAGGAATGGTAGTCACCGACTGGGGCGTTAAGAATGACCCCGTCAAGGAAGTCAAGGCAGGCAATGATATGAAGATGCATTGCGGATATCCCGATGACCTCAAAGCCGCTTACGACAAAGGCGAGCTCACAAGAACCGACCTCGAAGTCTGCGTCAAGCGCATCCTCGAAATGTTCACAAAGCTTGTATAAAAATTACAGCCGTGGTTGATTCCACGGCTGTTTCTCTTTTATTTCTTATAGGCTTCAAGTCGGTAAATGGGCATTCCCATTGAAGAAAATCTGTGCTCATATTCGGTAACGATATTACCCTCAAAATCGCTGTTATGAAGGTCGAGCGATATGTTTTTCAAAGCAAACCCATAGCCCGTAAACTGTTCGATCGAATACTCAAAGAAGTGCATATTATCCGTTTTCTGATGAATCTCCGCACCCTTTTTAAGAATAACTTCGTAGCTTTTAAGGAAACGCGGATTTGTCAGTCTGTGGTTTTCATACGCTCTCTTTGGATAAGGGCACGAAAAATTAAGATAAATACGTTCAATTGATTCGGGTTTCAAATATTTTTCAAGATATTCCGCGCCGACGTGCAAAAATTTAAGGTTGGAGATATTATCTTTTTCGGCATTTTCCGCCGCAATAACAACAACGTTTGCACACTTTTCAAGTGCGAGAACATTTAAATCGGGATTGCGCTTTGCAAGCTCGCACGCAAAACCGCCTTTTCCGCATCCCACTTCAAGCACAACGGGATTGCTGTTACCGAAAAGAGCTTCGGTATCGATATATTCTTTCTTTTCAATTGCAGTCAGAAAGTTACAGTCGTCACTTCTGAGCGTCAAAACATTATTACAGTTCGCAAGCCTTTCTTCAAGATGCTTTTTCTTTCTCATTCGCATATTAATTTCTCCATAACAGTGCAATATTCTGTTCCGTAATATTCAAAACATCTCACAGCGTGTTCGTCAATTATCTCTCCGCTGACCGCAATCGGCACTGCGGGAGGACAGCTTACATCCGAAACCGCAAGAACTCTGCCGATGCTCTCGGATACGGGTATTTTCTCGCCTGCCGAAAGCGAAGCTTCTCTGATACCGAAAACTTTCTTCGGCTTTAAAAATCGCGGCGGTTTATCGGTAAGTTCATCTTTTTTCGGAACAGAAAAAAGAACTTCCCTGAGAATTTCCAGATCACCGTCTTCGTTTTCGGGAGTTAACATAAGAACAACAAAATCGGGATCACTGAATTCACAAACAATGTTGTTCTCCAGAAGAATTTGCGAAAATTCATCGCCCGTATATCCGTATTTTTTTATATCAAACGTAAGCTTCAGAGGCTCATCGCCGATGAATGAATATCCGTAGGAAACAAGCTTATTTTTCAGCGACTCAACTTTTGAAACAAAAGATACAAGCTTTTCGGAATATCCGTTATGCATATACTCATTTGCAGCATCGAGCGACTGCATAATCACATATGACGGACTTGTTGAGCCGAACATTGCAAGAGCATTCTTTGCATATCCTGCCAATAATTCGGGAGCATTATCGGAAATATGAAGATAAGCTCCTCCTGTCAGCACAGGCAAAGTCTTATGCGCCGAATCACAGCAGATATCCGCACCGAGGTCAATCGGATGATCCGACTCTTTCAGAAATCTGAGATAAGCTCCGTGAGCATTGTCAACGGCAAGAAGAACACCGTGTTTTTTACATACTGTTGAAATTGATTTTATGTTAATGCAATTACCGAGATAATCGGGATTCGTAAGATAAACCGCAACGGGTTTTTCGGTCATTGAAGCAAAAGTCTTATCAAGCACATCGGGGTTGATGTTGCACGAAAGATAAGAACCGTCACCCTCGGGATAAAGCCACTCAACGCCAAAATCAAGCAGCGCCGCCGCGCTGATAAAAGTTCTGTGTGCATTTCTGCCTGCCAGAACAAGCGGCTTTCTGCCTTGGCTTTTTGCATACAAAACCACAAGATACATCATCGCACGGATGCAGAGAGAAGAGCCTTCGGTCGAATAAAGTGTTTTGCATCCGAAAAGCTCACTTGCGTTCTCTTCGCTCTTTTTAATAATTCCGTCTGCTTCATAAAGACTGTCTGCACCGCTGAATTCAGTAATATCAATGCATTCAATGCCAATCAGACTCTTGCCTTTGTGACCCGGCATATGAAGCCTCAGAGAATTGGATCCGGCATATTTTCTTACAAAATCACAAATGGGAGTATTCATAAGTTTATCCTCTGAACGCACGGGCAACCGCAACCATTATCGCACATTCCATTCTCTTGCGGAATAAATCGCAGCCGTATTTATAAACACCCTTTACGCTGCCCGTTGAATGATAAGCATTTGCGGCACATCCGCCCGAGCAATAAAGCTTTGCCCAGCAGTCGCGGCATTCCGCACGGGAATAAACGTTGCATTCCAGAAATTCATTCTGAATCTGTGTGTTGGAAACACCGTTCCAGATATCGCCGAGTCTGAACTTTTCTTCGCCGACAAACTGATGGCAGGGATAAAGTTCACCCGTGGGTGTCACAGCCATATATTCAGTACCCGAACCGCAACCCGAGATGCGTTTATAAATGCAGGGGCCGCCGGTAAGATCAATCATATAGTGATAG
>JAZNFD010000131.1:0-8687 GCA_045588975.1 Acutalibacteraceae bacterium
TTGCATACTCATCTGCTACAGTTTTATATTCCGAATAATCGCCGATGAATTTAATTCCTTTTTTGAGTTCTTTGATTTTTTCTTCGGCGGTGTCGATACGGCTTTGAACCGCAGAAACTTCTTCAATCATTTTCCATAAAGAATCTGCGGTAGTGATGTTACGTTGCTGAAGAAATATTACTATCTGTGAAACCTGCTTTAAATCAACTGACAGATCTTTATTGTAATAATACCTGCTTTTTCCATTGTGAGCTTCTTGCCGTGAGTTCAGATAGTCAATGAGAATATCTGCGATGGTCGGTTCTTTTTCTTCTTTGAGTTCGGAAAGAATTTTCTTGATTTCTTCAATCCAAGATTTCAATTCTGCAAGTGCTTTTCGCAACTGTTTTCTCACAGAGTTGAATTTCACAATATCCCGATTCAGAGTGCCGAGAAATGTTACTTCACCTCTGCGTTCCATTTCCGATGCAGCGGGTCCGAGATGGACTGTCGGCACTAAATCTATTCCTTGCCGTTCATAAGAACGCATATCAATTCTTTCGGGTCGGTTGTTTTTCTCAAGATATTCGTTGACTTTTTCTTCCCATGCGTGACGCCAGATTTCTGCATTTTCTTTTTTATTCCAATCAACTATATCTTCACGGTGACTGCCGATACGGTTGCCATGCTCATCAAGTTCATAAACTTTTCTGCACTTCGGAAGCCACTTTCCGTTTTCATCAATCGCTCTCATTGTCAGCATAATATGTGTGTGCGGATTGCCGTCACCTTTATCGTGAACGGCAAAATCACAACACATTCCTTTTGAAACAAACTGCTCATTGCAATAACTTCTGACAAGTTCTGCATATTGGTCGGTTGGAATTTCTCTCGGAAGTGCGATGATAATTTTTCGGGCGAGCTGCGAATTCCATTGTGTTTCAGCTTTCTCGGCGGAGTTCCATAAAGTTTCTCTGTCATAATATTTTTCGGGTGCGTTGGGTGGTAATAAAATTTCAGAATGGATAACCTCATATTGTTTTCGCAAATAATTTTTTGTTCGGTTATCATATTCCGAGAAAAGCTTGGAGCCGCTTTGGTAAGCGGCTCCTGCAACAGCGGATTTGTTTTCACTCCGCTTTTGTATTGATATTTGAAAATGAGTACAAGCTATTTTTTATCTCTCTCCTTAAAAATTTAATTTGGGGTAGACGAAGTCGCAGGGGTGAAACCCTTGTCTGATGAAATCAGCGGAACTGTGTTCCGAGTGTTTTTGCAAAAAACCGCAATGGCACCTCATACGGGGTCCCCGAAAAGTTCAAAAAACTTTTTGGGGAAGAGGAAGAACAGCGGAGTGATTGAGTTTTCGAGCAAACAAAGTTTGAAGCACGGAAACGAAAGATACGCAGCTTGTTCTGACGTGGTGTATAATTGCGCACTTTTACAAAGTGGTGTTTTCGTTGCTCTCTTTGAATTGTTCAATCGCTCTACCGACTGCTTCGGGATGAAATGCAATTTTCAGAATTTCTTCAACCTGCTCGTCGGTCAGTTCGTTGGGACAACCGAGAAACTTTTCAAGCATAGCGCCACGGGTGCAGAGTCTGTGAGTACGTTCTTTCCGTGTCAGTAAATTTATCTGTGACTCATAATATTTGCTTTTGTTATGCAATACTTTCAGTTTCGCTTCGCCCCTCGCTTTCATTTCACGAAGTTCGTCAATTGATTTGTTTTTTAGATTTTGATTTGACATTAATTATCACCTCTTTTCTGTTTTAGAATATAAGGAAACCGCTTCACAAAAAGTGAAACGGTTTAATGAAATGTATTAGATCTTTGTTGCATAGAAGTATATGCATAATTTTCGAAAAAATGATATAATAAAAAAATCACATCATTTTTAAGACCAACAGCAATAAAAACGTACTTAATTGATGAAAGCGCTTTTAAAACATAAAACGGGAGGTGAACAACATGGATGATTTAAAAATCATTGAACTTTACTTTGAAAGAAACGAGCAGGCAATCAAAGAAACTGATATTAAATATGGCAAACTCTGCCACAGTATTGCTTTCAACATTCTTAAAAATCACGAAGATTCAGAAGAATGTGTCAATGATACATACTCCGGGATTTGGAATGCTATTCCGCCTGCAAGACCGAATAACCTTACGGCTTTTATTTGCAAAATTGTAAGAAATCTTTCTCTTAAACACTTGGAATTTTTGAAGCGAGAAAAGCGTTCTTCGGATGTGCTTGTGTCATTAGATGAACTTGAAGGCGTTTTGTCAGATGAACGGTTTGCTCCAAATGTATCAGACGAAGATGTGGGCAAATCAATCAGCAGATTTCTCTGCAATCAAAAAGAAGATGTCAGGAATGTGTTTATTCGTAAATACTATTTCTTTGATTCTGTAAAGAAAATTGCAGAACGATACGGATTTACCGAAAGTAAAGTGAAAAATATGTTGTTCTATACCCGAAACAAATTGAAAGAACATCTTATCAAGGAGGGAATTGAAATATGAAAACACCGAGAATTGTTAATTCAGTCGGACATATTGATGATGACCTTATAAACGATGCAGTAAAAAGCGAGAAATCATCAAAGAAAAATGTTTGGATTAAATGGACTTCACTTGCAGCCTGCTTTGCAGTTGTGTTGATAGTGGCGGTGGTTGCAGGTCCGATAATGTCAGGCAACAGAAACATTGTTCCTTCAGTTGACAGCGGAAATATAAATCCTGTTATTGATAACAGTGCTACAAATACTTCTTCAAATATTGAAGAAACTTCTGCTCAAGCTAATTCAGAAGAGCCTGATATTTCTGTAAGCAACGAAGAGATTACTCCTTCTGAAAGCAACAATGAGACTAATCCGCCTGTTCCAAATGAAGAAACCCATCCCGCCGTTAATAATGAAACAACGCAGTCTGTTACCTCCAACGAATTTTCGGGTTATAAAAAAAGCTACTTTTATAAAGTTGACGATGACAATTTCTCATCATATATCGGAGGAAAAGTAATCAACAAGGATAAGCTTGGCGAAAAAATATCAGATGTTACCGTAACGGCAGGTTGGGAAACTTGGGTCGGAGAAAAACTTACTGAAACAGTTTCAACCGAAAATCTCCGAGCTGAAGTTTATTTAATAAACGGAGTTTCAAATGATGTTGCAGTTGCGTTGAAGTTTATTGACAAAGGTGAAGCTGTAACCACAACACATTACTATGTTATATTGAATCCCGATGCTGATTTATCTGCGGTAAAGGACTACATTATCCCGTACTCCGTTCTCGGTTATACGAGTTATAAAACAGACGGAGAAGAAACTGTTGTTAATGAGATTGCGGGAGAAGAACTTACTGTTACGCATACAAAGCAGTCCGTAGCAGAATAAATCAACTTACCTCACACCTGAATTTTTAATCCCTGTTGGTGTAAATCACTGCGCCAATGGGGATTATTTGTTTGAAGTTTTTCTTTTCACCCAAAAAATATCATATCCCATAACATCAGCCATTTCGACTGCTTCGGAATACCGCAGAGAGCCACGGCTGAGTTTACCCGAAAAGTTAGGAACGCTGTCGCTCCAGCCGTATTCAAACGAAAGCATATCAATAAGTTCACGCATTGTCATGCCTTCTTTTACAATGTAAGATTTTAGCTCGTTTCGTATATCCATTAAATCACCCCTTTCTTTTTTTATTTATGATGCACCGTTCAATATAGGCGCTGTTCATATTAATTGTTTCGTGTGTTTGTTTACGGTTTGGTGAATTGTCACACATTTTCGTGAATCGTGTTCGCTATCGGGTGTATCGCTGTTCCGTGTGTATTTCCACATAAAAACATTGATTAATTCGCTGATTTCACATCCTTTCATAAATTAATCGCCGTTCTGCCCGAAGTTCGAGTTCCGACAGGCATTCCTCATATCTCTATGGGCGCTGTGCCGTCAGCCTTTCGGCTGCGCTCGCTCAGGTAACTTCCTATTAAATCGAAGTCACATTCTCAGCGGCTATTTTTCCGTCATAAATTCCCGAAATACTCGTTAATACACAAAGTATTGCCTGCGTTTTCGGAAATCCTGACAAAAAATTATCTCGCTGATAATCATAACCCGATTTAATCGGAAGTTACTTTTGAGAAGTCATGGCGGTTTGTTCTCGTCGGCCGGTCATTCAATTGTGTTGTTCCGTTACCCGTTGATTACATTTTAGCGAAAATGTTAGCTGTTTCCCATATTTCCAAGAGGATGGAAAAACAAAAACTCTTGCCACTTTTAGAGTAACAAGAGCATGTAGTCGGATTGAAAATTATGGTGTTAATATGGTATAATCAGCTGGATTTAAAAATGTTTTGAGGGAAATATATGAAAAAACAGATTGCAAACATAATCACAGGTTGCCGAATTTTTTGCAGTATTTTGATGATATTCTTTCCTGTGTTTTCCGCGGAGTTTTATATTACATATCTTATTTGCGGATTTACTGATATGATAGACGGAACTGTTGCAAGAAAGACAAACAGCATAAGCGAATTCGGAGCAAATTTTGATACTGTTTCTGACTTAATATTTATAGCCGTATCATTATTTAAATTGTTTCCGGTGATTCATATTACTAAATGGTTATGGATTTGGATTGTTATCATATTAATCATTAAAGCAGGCAACATTATATTGGGCTTTGTTCGCACGAAAAAGTTGATATCGTATCATACAGTCGCAAACAAGGTTACAGGACTGTTCTTGTTTTTGTTACCTATGACACAACATTTTATTGATTTGAAACACAGTGCCACGGTGGTATGTGCAGTTGCAACATTTTCTGCGATTCAAGAAGGATATTATATAATAACGGGGCGTGAAAGCATTTTATAACCGATTAGACACCAAAAATGACCGAACAGACAAAACTCAGCATTTCTTCTTTTATATTTGCTATGATGGTACTGCAAACAAAAAGGAGGATAACATAAATGCAAGAGATAGAAACAGTTGAGCTCGTAAAGCACTACAAAAATCTGACTGCTGTAAACAAGCTCAATTTAGAAATACGGCAAGGTGAACTGTTTTCGCTGTTGGGTGTTAACGGTGCGGGAAAAACCACAACAATAAAAATGTTAACCTGCCTGACAAAGCCATCCGACGGTGATGCGTTTGTAGGCGGATACAGCATAACAACGCAATCTGAACAGGTGAAGCAATTAATCGGCGTTTCCCCTCAGGAAACCGCAGTTGCACCGAATCTTTCCGTAAAAGAAAATTTGGAGCTGATCTGTGGAATTTATAGTTTCCCCAGAGAGAAAACAAAGAAAAGAATTGAGGAACTTTGCGGGCAATTTTCATTGGATTCCGTTTTGAAAAGAAAAGCAGGAAAGTTGTCGGGCGGTTGGCAGCGGCGTGTCAGTATTGCAATGGCACTTATCAGCGAACCGAAAATACTTTTTCTTGATGAGCCGACTCTCGGTCTTGACGTTATTGCACGGCACGAGCTTTGGGATGTGATTCGCTCTTTGAAAGGTAAAGCAACCGTTATCCTGACAACGCACTATATGGAAGAAGCGGAAGCTGTTTCGGACCGCATCGGCATTATGAAAGACGGTAAGCTTCTTGCGGTGGGAACGGCAGAAGAATTGAAACAAAAAGCAGGCACAAACGATTTTGAAGCAGCCTTCGTTTCAATCGTAAAGGAGGGCGCGTTATGAGAATGCTGACTTTTGCAAAAAGAAACGCAAAAGAGATTTTGCGTGACCCTCTCAATCTCGGCTTCGGTCTAGGATTCCCTTTAGTATTGCTGGTGCTTCTGAGTGCATTGCAAAGGAATATTCCCGTAAGTCTATTTGAAATTGATACCCTTACTCCGGGTATTACCGTATTCGGTCTGTCATTTATGACGCTTTTCTCCGCAACGCTGGTTGCCAAAGACCGTGAAAGCGCTTTTTTGCAGAGATTATATACAACACCGCTTAAGGGATTTGAATTTATCATCGGTTATATGCTTCCTCTTTTGCCGATTGCACTCGCTCAGACGGTCATATGCTATGTGTTTGCGATTCCTTTGGGATTGACTGTGAGCGCAAACATTATATATGCCGTTATCGGCATAATTCCAATGGCTGTATTCAATATTGCATTGGGACTTTTGTGCGGCAGTATTTTCGGCGTCAAGCAGGTCGGCGGCATTTGCGGTGCATTGCTTACCAATCTCTCCGCATGGCTTTCGGGTGTGTGGTTTGATTTGAAGCTTGTCGGTGGTTTTTTTGAAAAGCTCGCTAATGCGTTGCCGTTCTTTCGCGCAGCAGAAGCAGAAAAAGCATTGTTCGGAGGAAACCCTGAGCTTGCGTTTTCACACATTCTTCCGATAATTATATACTGTATATCTATAACAGCGGTTGCCGTGTTCTTCTTCCTTAAGCAAATGAAAAAACAGTAAGGATTTGATGCGATGAAATATAAACTGATTATCGACAAAAATGCAGATGAAGAGATAATTGCCATCGTTCATGAGCCTTCTTCTCTGACACAGCAGATAGAAAACCTTGTCTGCAGCTATTCAGGTACGGACAGTATTATGGGGCACAAGGACGATGAAATGCGTAAATTAACATTTCAGGAAATAGAGTGCATTACCGTTCTTGACAGAAAAGTAATTGCAATTGATGTGAACGGGAACCAATATCGCATTCAAGACAGACTCCGTGATTTAGAGGATGTTTTGCCTTCCTATTTTATCCGTATCAACAAATCCACCCTTGCCAACGAACACCGTATTCTGCGGTTTGATGCTGCGTTCAGCGGCGGTGTTGATGCCGTGTTTCAATGCGGTTACCGTGAATATGTTTCAAGACGTTGTTTTTCACAGATAAGAAGGAGGTATGAATGAATATGAAAAGGTTTGTTTCGGAATTTTTTCGCCGGGGTTTAACAGCCTGCGGTTTCGGTCCAATCATTCTGGCGGTTTTATATCTGATTTTACATTATAAGGGTGCTGTTGAAACGCTGAGTGTAAATCAGGTATGCATCGGCATATTTTCAATAACTCTCCTTGCTTTTGTTGCAGGTGGTATGAATGCTGTCTATCAAATTGAACGGTTGCCTCTGATGATTGCAATTCTGATTCACGGCGCAGTCCTATATGTCAGCTATTTAGCCACTTATCTTCTCAACGATTGGCTTGATTGGGGTTGGTTCCCCGTTCTCGTTTTTTCGGGTATTTTTGTTGTGGGCTATCTGGCAATCTGGGCAGTTATTTATTCCGTAATAAAGAGAAATACAAAAAAACTCAATAAAATGCTGAAAGAAAAACAACAAACTATAAATGAATAAAAATCAAACATTCAACTGCTCTCCTTGTGAGGGCAGTTTTTCTTTGGAACCATTTTTCATATTTCCTTGATTATTTTGATTTGCAGATATGAAAATTGTGAGATTATTGTATTTACATTTTTCTTGTGATAAAATTTAATCGGAAAGACGGGTGATGTTATGCAATCTCTGATTTCGAAAATATTTATGTCAACCTTGCGCTTGATTTTTCATTCGCCGTTGTCCGACGGCTCAAAGCTGTCCGACAATGCGGCAAAGCTGACGAAGGATAAAAAATCAAAATACAAGCCCTCAAAAAACTTTATACATTCAAAACACATAACCGACGGTGTGAAATATGAAAAGCTCATAAACCGCAATTGTAAAACAGAAAAAGTTATATTAATGATTCACGGCGGCGGATTTAAAATCGAACTGAACGATTTTTACCGTAGGCTCGCCGAAAAATACAGCAAAATGTTTTGTGGTGCAACGGTTATAAATGTTGATTACGGAAGATTTCCCGAACATCAGCTCCCGTCGCAGATGCACGATGTTGTAAAGGTTTATCTTCATCTGCTTAATGAAGGTGTCAATAATTCCGATATTGTTATCATTGGCGACAGCGCGGGTGCAACTCTTGCAATGACGTCATCTTTGTGGTTTCGGGATAACGGTTACCCGATGCCGAATCATATTGTTTGTTTTTCTCTTTGGGCGGATGCAACATCAAGCGGTGATTCAAGAATTACTAACGCATACTCAGACCCGTTTTACGGAATAGCAAAACACAAAAAGATTGAAGATAATCTTCACCTGCTCAGAAGAATATCGAAGTATGTTCTTAATGTTGACAGAACCGACCCATATATTTCGCCATTGTTCGGCAGTTTTGAAAATTTCCCGAATGTCACTCTGATATGCGGTACCGCAGAGCTTGATGAAAGCGATAACGACAGAGTTTATGAAAAACTGAAATCCGTTGGCATTGATGCCGTGCTTCATAAATTTGAAGGTATGTGCCATTGCTTCCAACTGTTTTCGTTTTTATCCGAAAGCAAAACCGCATACCAGATTGTGAAAAGAAGAATAGCGGAGGAATAACAATGAAAATTCTCGATAACAGCGATAAATATTTATTGCCCCTTTTGCCTCAGCTTGTTTCTGAAAATCTCAACAAGAAAGTTTCGGATATTAAATTTATCGGCGGAGGAAGTTACGGAAGAGTTTATAAAACAATCCTTTCAAACGGCGAAACAATCGCTGTCAAAGCATACAGAATTCAAGGCTCACAGTACGAAGAGGCTCAGCAGCTCAATCTTCTTTCCGCAAACACAAGCGTAGAAATGCCGAAGGTTATTTTTACTTATGATGATGAAGAAACGGCTATTTTAGCTA
>JAZNFD010000132.1:0-2537 GCA_045588975.1 Acutalibacteraceae bacterium
TAAGCGGAACGGTTGGATTGAGCCGTCACTTTCTTTCCTTCTTCGAGGCGCTTGAGAACAGACGGTTTTTCGTTTTCTTTATGCTCCATAGCTTGATTCACTATGTATCTGATTTCTTCAAGCTCACGGAGTTCGGATTGATGGGTGGATAGGTTGGCGGTTAATGATTTCTGATGTTCCGTTAAGGCAGATATTTCAGATTTCATTTCTGCTTTTGCACTCGGTTTACATTTGGGATTTGCTTTCATATATCGAACGGCAGTTTTGTATTTCTCGATTTCGGATTCGTGTTCGGAATAATACTTTTCCTTGCTTTTCTCAAAAAATGTTTTTGAATATTTATCAAAAATCGGTTTGTATTTTTCACAATCCTCAATCTTTGAAATGTGCTGTTTCAACCGTTTGATTTTCTTTTCATCTGCCTTGATTGATTTTCTCGTTTCGTCAATCGGTTTAAGAATCTCGTTCAGTTCATCAAAAGTGCAGATGTTACGGTTTTGCAGAAGCATAATTGCCTGCGATATTTTCTTTAAGTCTGCAACAGCACCTTTTGTCTGTGCAGATTTATTCCAATCACTTCTGCCTTCTTTTCTCATATCGAGATATGTATTGAGAATATCGACAAGCGTTGTTTCGGGTTGATTGAATTTTTCGAGTTCCGCTTTGATTTCTTCTATCCAGCTTTTGAGAATTTTGATTTTCTCTTTGAATTCGGCAAGCAAAGCATTTGTAGATTTTATTAATCTGTTCTTATCACCTTTATCAGTTTTTATGCCTTTGCTTTCCATCTGACGGACTGCAACTCCTTCGTGAATTGTCGGGATTTTATCAACACCTTGTCGCTCATAACTGCGGTAATCAATTCTGTCTGCAAGTTGTTTTTCTTCAAACTTTTCGTTGCACATTCTTGCCCATTCACTTCGCCAATGTTCAAGAGTTTCAGGTTTACCCCAGTCGGTTGTCGGTACGGCAGAGAAGATGTAATTACCGTTATGGTCGGTTACTCTTTCGCCGTTTCGGTCAAGCTCATAAACACGTTTTTGTTTGTTACCCCATTTGCCGTTTTCTTCAATCGGTCTTATCGGACACAGCACATGAACGTGAGGATTTGCAATGCCGTTTGTTTCGGGGGAATGAATTGCAAAGTCGGCAATCATTCCTCTTTCAACAAACTGCTCTCTGATGAATTTCTTTGCAAGTGGAATGTTTTCTTCCATTGTAAATTCATTCTGTAAAGCAAAATCGAAGCTGTATGCAAGTTGAGCTTTTTTGCCTTTTTCAATTTTCTCAACTTCGTTCCAAAGAGTTTCTCTGTCTGAAAGATTTTGCGGAACATGCTCAGGCAACATGATTCCCGATTCAACAACTCCGCCTTTACGAGTGTAATCGCTGACTTCACCGTAATATTCGCTCCTTAATTTTTCGCCTGCACGGTAAGCGGCACAAGCAACCGCACTTTGTCCTGCACTCCGTTTTATCTGCGTAACGTGAAAATGAAAAAGTGACATTACAACTCAAACCTTTCCATATACTTTTTCACTTCTGGTAGATCGAAAATGAATTCGGCAAGCTGATAAAAATCCGCAGAAGTCATATCCTTTGTTTCGGGACAAACACTTTCAATTGCACCGCCTTTTTCACAAAGACGGTGAGTGCGTTTTGCTCTGTCGCCTTTGGTAAGATATTCAATGCGATTCTCAAGTCGCTGTTTCTGATGCTCAAGAATTTCAATTTCCTTTTCATTTTTTATTTTTTCTTCAATTAATTCTTCTTTTGATTTACTCATAAAATCTCCTTTTCTGTTTTTGGATACAAAAATCCCGTTGCTTCAAACGAAACAACGGGATAATTTGAATACTAAGTTTTGATAAAAATATGGGTTAGCTGCAATGCAGCGCAAGGGTAAAACCCTTGTTTAAAATCTTTGATTTTTCATTAGCGGAGCTACGCACTAATACATTCCGTGAGGATATGTATAGAAGTGCGCCCTTCGGGGTTATCCGCTTATTTCAGTCGCTATTTATGCCGTGCTTTTTCGCATACTCACTCAAACTGTTTCTGCGTTCTTCCGAATACGGTGCAGTGAGTCTGAAACTCAATCTGCCTTTCTGAATTTCAAAAAGCATTCCGCCGTGTTCGTCATCGTCTGTCAGCTTGCAACAGTCGGGATACTGTTCGCTGAATTCTAAAAGTCTGTTTCTCAAATCCGTATTGTGTGTCCGCACATCAATGATGTCACTTTCTTCGTTGAAACAGATAACAGTATCTTTCTGACGCTTTGTTAATCCTGTTTTCATAAATCCTCCTTTCCGCCGGATATCGGCTGATTTTTGTGATTTTTTCTCGGTTCAAGAAACGTGAAAAGCACCGTGTTTTCCGATGCATTTTCTAAAAATGATGCGTTGGTCGTTTGGAACATTTCTATCGTCTCATTTCTGAAATCCTCCTTTCGGGCATCAAAAAACAGCCACGAAATTAATCGTGACTGTCTTTGTCTGCTTGTTTATTTTTCTTCTTTTTCTTTGAGTGGATGGCCA
>JAZNFD010000133.1:0-3895 GCA_045588975.1 Acutalibacteraceae bacterium
TGCCGTAACACTCGGAACAGGTGTCGGAAGCGGTATTATCGTTAACGGCAAGATTGTCAGCGGTGTTAACTACGCGGGCGGTGAAATGGGTCATACTGTTATTATGGTAAACGGTAAGCAGTGTAACTGCGGCAGAAAAGGCTGCTGGGAACAGTATGCATCCGCAACTGCTCTTATTGCACAGACCAAAGAAGCTATGCTTGAAAATACAGACAGTAAGATGTGGCAGCTCTGTAACGGCAGCGTTGACAACGCAAGCGGCAGAACAGCATTCGATGCAATGCGTCTCGGCGATGAAGCCGCACAGAAGGTTGTTGATAATTACATCTATTATGTATCGGTCGGTGTTACAAATATCATCAATACCTTCCAGCCTGAATATGTTTGTGTTGGCGGCGGTGTAAGCCACGAAGGAGAAACACTTCTTGCTCCTTTAAGAAAACATATTGAAGACGAAAGATACAGCATCTATGCTTCAAAGCAGACAAAGGTTGTTGCCGCTGAGCTCGGTAACGATGCAGGTATCTTCGGTGCAGCACTTCTTGACGAATAATTTTTGGAGGTTATAATGAGCATTTACGGTAATCTTTATACATTATGCGATGAATTGAAATGTGAATATTCAACCGAAGCAATGCTCAGAGACTTCACGAGCTTTAAAATCGGCGGAAAAGCAGACGTAATGGTTTTTCCCGATACAGTCGGAAAGCTCAAGGAAATTGTTTCATATTCTTATAGAAAAGGGATTCCTGTTTTCATTCTCGGCAAAGGCAGCAATCTTCTTGTGAATGATGACGGAATCAGAGGCATTGTAATCAACACGTGCAAGCTTGATAAAATTGAGCTTGTTGACGAAACAACAATCAGGTGTGAATGCGGCATTTCTCTTTCGAGGCTTTGCCGCTTTGCCCTTGACAATTCATTGACCGGTCTTGAATTTGCATTCGGTATTCCGGGCACTGCAGGCGGTGCGGCATATATGAATGCGGGCGCATACGGCGGTGAAATGAAGGATGTTCTTGTTTCCTGCGAGCATCTGAATTCAGACGGTTCTGACGGGTCTTTTGTAGCCGATGAACTTGCTCTCAGCTACAGACACAGTGCTTATTGCGATAACAATTATATCATCACTTCTCTGACCCTTAAGCTCAAAAAGGGAAATCAAGACGAAATCAAGGCAAAAATGGATGAACTCATTGGTAAGCGTAAGGATAAACAGCCGCTCGAATATCCCAGCGCAGGCAGCACGTTCAAACGCCCCGAGGGTTATTTTGCAGGTGCACTTGTTGAACAATGCGGTCTCAAGGGCTTTACGGTCGGCGGTGCTCAGGTCAGCGAAAAGCACGCAGGATTTGTTATAAACACCGGTTCTGCAACCGCAAAAGATGTTATCGGCGTCATTGAACATTGTCAAAAAACTGTTTTGGCCGAAAAGGGTATTGCCCTTGAACCGGAAGTTAAAATTATCTGACGGGAGGAATATTTTTGTCATTCTCTTCTGACGTAAAAAGTGAAATTTCAAAAGCGGAAAATCTTTCTCCCTGTTGTCTGCACGCACAAGTCTACGGGCTTGTGCTTTTTGCTCATTTTTCCAAGTATAATTTCTCAATCACAACCGAAAACCCCGACGTTTTTGAATTATACAATTCTTATCTTCGGGATTACTGCGGTGTTGAGCCTGTAATCAGCAAAAGCGGCACAAAAAAGATGACTGCTTATCTCAGAAATGATTCTGAAAAAGAATAAGCTTTTGATAAATTCGGTCATTCACTCAAAGAAACAACTCTCAGAATCAACCGTGCAAACATCAGTGATGAATGCTGTACGGGTGCTTTTCTCCGAGGTGTTTTTCTCGCTTGCGGAACGGTTACCGCGCCTGAAAGAGGCTATCATCTTGAATTTGTCGTTCCGTATAAAAAGCTCTGCACCGACCTGATGAAATTCCTTGAAGAACTTGAACTCAACCCCAAATACATTGTCAGAAAAGGCAATCATGTTATTTATTTCAAGGACAGCGAAAATATCGAAGATATTCTTGCCATTATCGGTGCCCAGGATGCATCGCTCTATGTGATGGGCATAAAAATAATGAAAGATATGAAAAACAAAGTCAACCGAAAGCTGAATTTTGAATTGTCAAATATCGGCAAAACAGTCGATGCGGCAAATCTTCAGGTTGAGGCAATAAAATACATAGATAGCAAGTCCGGAATTGAATCCTTACCCGAAAATTTGCAGAAATTAGCTTATCTCAGGCTTGAATACGAAGAAGCAAGTCTTTCGGAACTTTGCAAAATGCTCGATGAACCGCTTTCGCGTTCGGGTGTTAACCACAGACTTAACAGAATTGTTAAAATAGCGGATAGCTTAAAAAACGGTGATAATTAATGTCATTTACTCATTTACACGTTCACAGTGAATACAGTCTGCTTGACGGCGCATGCAGAATCGAACCTATGCTTGACAAAATTCAGAGCATGGGTCAGACTTCCGTTGCCATAACAGACCACGGTGTAATGTACGGTGTAATTGATTTCTACAAAGCAGCAAAAAAGAGAGGTATAAAACCCGTTATCGGTTGTGAGGTGTACGTTGCACCAAGGTCAAGATTTGATAAAGTTCACGGAGTTGACAGCGAAAGATACCATCTTGTTTTGCTTTGCGAAAATAATGAAGGCTATAAGAATCTTATCAAGCTTGTTTCGGAAGGCTGGATAAACGGATTTTATACCAAACCGAGAGTTGACAAGGATTTACTTGAGCAGTATCACGAGGGTCTGATTGCTCTTTCGGGATGTCTTGCGGGTGAAGTTGCAAGAGCTTTGCAAAACGGAGATTACGAAGAAGCAAAACGTGTTACTGAGTGGTACAAAAAAACTTTCGGTGAAAATAATTATTATCTTGAAATCCAGAATCACGGTCTTGATGAACAGCTTCGTATCAATTCCGATCTGATAAGACTTTCAAGAGAACTCGGCATTCCTCTTGCCGCAACAAATGACGCTCATTATGTGGACAAGCAGGATGCAAAGATGCAGCAGGTTCTTATCTGCATTCAGACCAACCATACAGTGGGCGAAGATACGGGACTTGAATTCGGAACTGATGAATTTTATCTTAAAAGCGAGGCGGAAATGCTTGAAGCATTTCCTCAATGCCCCGAAGCGGTTGAAAACACTGCACTTATTGCCGACAGATGCAATGTTGAATTTGAATTCGGTAAAACGAAACTTCCTCATTTTGATGTACCCGACGGCTACGGTCATTTTGAATGGTTTTCTTATCTTTGTAACAAGGGTCTGAAAGAAAGATACGGCGAAAATCCGCCGATTGAATATATTGAAAGACTCAACTACGAGCTTGAAGTCATCAATAAAATGGGATATGTTGATTATTATCTCATCGTTCATGATTTTATCAGGCACGCAAAAGAAGCGGGTATTCCCGTCGGGCCCGGCAGAGGTTCGGGCGCCGCAAGTATCTGCGCATACTGCATCGGTATTACGGGCATCGACCCGATGAAATATAATCTTCTTTTTGAAAGATTTCTCAATCCCGAAAGAGTCAGTATGCCTGACTTTGACGTCGATTTCTGCTATGAAAGACGCGCCGAAGTCATTGATTATGTAATTGAAAAATACGGTTCGGATCACGTTGCGCAAATTGTAACATTCGGAACTCTTGCTGCAAAAGCCGCAATAAGAGACGTCGGCAGAGCACTCGGAATTCCGTATTCAACAGTTGATAATATCGCAAAGCAAGTTCCGAACGAATTGAATATAACAATCGAAAAAGCTCTGAAAAGATCTGTTGAATTCAGAGAGCTTTATGAAAGCAGCGACGAGGCGCGTGAACTTATCGATATGGCACGCAAGGTTGAAGGAATGCCTCGCCA
>JAZNFD010000134.1:0-5635 GCA_045588975.1 Acutalibacteraceae bacterium
AAGCATTTCTTCAAGCTGATAACGCCTCATTTTAATCTGAAGTTTTTCTTTTCCGTTAATCGCATATACTTTATTGTTTTCAACAACAAAACAACTTATCTGCGGCAGGGTGAGCTTATATGCTCCCCCGTCCGTGTATCCGATGATTTCTTTTTCATAGTCACCCACAAGACACTCAATCTCATCAATAAGCTTTGTGCGTTCGTGCGCAAACACAAGAATTTCTTCCTCGCGGTTACGGTCAATCGTTATTTTAAGTTTCATAATCGGTTCTCCTTTGTAAGCTTACATCTGAATGATATTATGAACTTCTGCTTTTTTCAAGAGTTTTGACGTATTCGGCGAGTTCCAAAAACTATTCGGCAGAAATTAAAATAACAAATGTAAACTTGCGTTTACACAGATGTAAAACTGAATTAATTGACAGTGCAGATCGCAAATGCTATAATTTTTGAAAGGAGGTAATTTGAATGGATTTATTTTCAACAATTCTTATAGTCGCTACTGCCGGTCCTATATTTGTTGTTTGCTTTCTCGTGGCCGTTGTCGGAATGGGACTTTATGCTCTCCCTTCATTCTTCGACCCCGAATTTTATGCGGAGATGTTTGAATACATATCAAGTCTTGACCTCGGAGAGATGCTTGAAATTATAAAAGAAGGCATTCGTCTGCATTGGGAGATGTATTAATACTACAAAATATACTGTGCCGTTTTTTTCGGCACAGTTTTATTTTTTGCAGTTAAAAATATAACAGAAATTTTCCCGAAAAAATTTTCAAAAAAGTATTGACAAAGTGAAATTCTTACGCTATAATAACGCTAACGATAACGATTATCGTTAGCGAAAGGAGTGAGACAGATGCACGCTCAAAGACACAGCAAACAAAGAGATGCAATTCTTGAAAATCTTTGTTCACGCTATGACCACCCTACCGCCGAAGATCTTTACTTTTCGCTGAAGCCCGATATACCTGCTCTGAGTCTTGCAACGGTTTACCGAAACCTTGCGCAGCTTGAAGCAGACGGAAAAATAATCAGAATCGAATCGGGAACAACAAAAAGATTCGACGGCAACGTTAATCTCCACTATCACCTCTCCTGCATTAACTGCGGCGGCGTTTTCGATGTGTTCATGGATAATGACTGCGGTCTTTGCAAAAAAGCATCGGAGATTTTCAACGGAAAAATAACCGGTCACTCGGTATTATTCACAGGCTACTGTTCCGCTTGTAACAAATAGGTCGGATAAGCAAATAAACTAATCAAAAAATTTTTAAATTTATATTTTGGAGGAAAATTGTTATGAAAAAGTTTGTATGTTCAGTTTGCGGTTATGTTCACGAAGGCGACTCAGCTCCCGAATTCTGCCCCCAGTGCAAAGTTCCTGCAGAGAAATTCAATGAGCAGAAGAGCGGCGAAATGTCATGGGCAGCAGAGCACGTTGTAGGCGTTGCAAAGGGCGTAAGCCAGGAAATCATCGACGGTCTCAGAGCTAACTTTGAAGGCGAATGCTCAGAAGTAGGTATGTACCTCGCAATGGCAAGAGTTGCTCACCGTGAAGGCTATCCCGAAATCGGTCTTTACTGGGAAAAAGCAGCATACGAAGAAGCTGAACACGCAGCAAAGTTTGCCGAGCTTCTCGGAGAAGTTATCACCGACAGCACAAAGAAGAATCTCGAAATGAGAGTTGACGCTGAAAACGGTGCAACTGCAGGTAAATTTGAGCTTGCAAAGATGGCTAAGGAGCAGGGTCTCGATGCTATCCACGACACCGTGCATGAAATGGCAAGAGATGAGGGGAGACACGGCAAGGCTTTCCAGGGTCTTCTTGAAAGATATTTTGGTTAATTAAACCCCTATAAATAAAGAGTTTTTCCGAGAGGGAGCGGCATATGCTGTTCCCTCTCATTTTTATGTAACTTAAAAAATTATTGACTTCAAATTCCTCTAATGATAAAATTATATTGTTAATCAGCAACAAATAGTTTATCGAGGTGTTTTTATGTTTGAAACAATTTTGACCGAAGTTCTGAAGCTTGCTCCAAGACAGCTGTGGGGCGTTGAACAGCAGATGTATTATTTCACGGAAATTTTCACTTCCTTCTCCCCCAAAAAGATTATTGCATCAATCCTTGCGATAATCGAGCTTTTCGGATTGACAATTCTTGATTTACCCACCACACCCAGAGGTCAGGAGCTTGACCTGACGGGTTACAGCCTTGTTTTTGAGGACGAATTCAACGGAAACTCCCTTAACACAGATGTGTGGGAATACAGAGGCAGCGGCCCCCGCAGAGGCGGATTCAACAGCGAAAGCCAGGTAAAAATTGAAAACGGAAACATGACTATAACCGGCAAATATCTGACCGACGGCAACTACGGCGAAGGTTGGTATACCGGCATGATAAAGCTCAAAGAGCGTTACTGCAAGGGCTATTTCGAGATACGCTGCATCGTTAATGCAGACTCCGGATTCTGGTCGGCATTCTGGCTTCAGGCAGATTCCCCCTACACCGCTTCCGTATCAAAAGGCGGAGTCGGCGGAGCAGAAATCGACATTTTTGAATCAATGAGTTATGACAATCTTCTCGGCAAAGATTCGGTTTGTCAGACCGTGCATTGTGCGGGAGTTGACGGTGTGCAGGAAGGATTCCAGTCCGAAAGACTCGGAGATTTCTATGGCAATAACATTTACGAAGAATACAACACCTACGGACTTGAATGGACCGATGACGAATATATCTTCTACATAAACGGCGTCGAAACCCGTCGCACATCATTCGGCAACGGAGTTTCCGAAGTGCCTGAGGATGTTATTGTTTCTCTTGAAATTCCCGATGAAAATGAACTTGCAGAGCTTGACAAAGACACATATCAGACTGAATTTATCGTTGACTACGTAAGAATTTATCAGAAGTAATTATAAAGACTCAAGAGCCTGTCCGATTGTTTTCGGGCAGGCTCTCGTTTTGTTCACTTATATTTTTTCAGCTTTGCAAGTTCTTTTTTCAACGCAACAGGCATTCCGTATCTGTAAGAAAAAAATACAAATTCAACAAGCACGTCACCGTCATATCCGCAATCGGAAAGCTTTCTTATAAGCGAATCCATATAATGCGGATTGAGATTCGGAAACTGCTCTCTGAACTGTTCAAAATATGAAACGTGAACGCAGCCGATATAAGGCAAGGTTCTTTCTATGCGGTCAAGGTCATATTCTTTTCGTCTGTAAAGCGACTGGAAATATGTTGTGAAATTGTCATATCCGACATCATTACGAATTTTGAGAAAGGCATCGGTGTTGTTGTTATAAGTATTTCCGTGGCATTCGGGGCAGACATCAATGCCGTATTGCATCGCAACCGCACACATAGATTTTGTATCCTCAACAAGCTTTCTGTAATCAGCATCATCCGTCTTTTCGCTGTCAGCTTTCCCGAGCCACACACGTACGGTTTTTGCGCTCATAGTACTTGCAATTTCACAGATCTTTTTCCATTCCGCTTCATCACCGCTTCCGACGCGGTAATAGCTTCCGTAGGAGCAGATGCGTATTCCCGCATTGTCGCAAAGCTTTTTCGCTCTCTTTGCCGTTTCAACATCCGTAACGTGAATATCTCCGCCCCATTCGAGGCATTCCGCACCTGCAGACTTTGCGATTTCTACGATTTTTTCAAGACTTTTAATCTGTCTTAAGGTTGTTGATGTAAAGCCGAAACGCATTCAGATTCCCCCATTTACATATATTGGTTTAAGTTTATCATATGTAACACCAAAAAACAATGTTGAATTTTTTGCAAAATATATTATAATGATGATACAAAATCTTTTACAGGAGATAAAAGTTATGCTCAGAAAAAGACAGGTACACCTTGATTTCCATACAAACGGATCACTCCCCGTCGGAAAAAAGTTTTCCAAAGAACAGTTTCAGAATGCACTGAAAGCGGGTCACGTCAATTCAATAACCGTTTTCTCAAAATGCCATCACGGATGGTCTTATCATCCCACTGAGGTCAACGAAATGCATCCTTGCCTTGATTTTGACCTGCTCGGTGCACAGCTTGAGGCCTGCAAAGAAATTGATGTCAATGCACCCGTCTATATTTCAGCGGGATTTGACGAAAAAGAATACGTCAAACATCCCGAATGGAGATTTATGCATTCAGCCGACAAGGATGACTGCAAAGAATACGCCGAAGAAGTTCATTTTCATCTTCTCTGCTTCAACACAGGTTATCTCGACTTCCTCTGCGCACAGATTGAAGAGGTTATGGTCAGATATAACCCTTGCGGAATCTTCCTTGATATCATTTCCCCGAAGGTCTGCTACTGCGATAAATGCAAAGCGGATATGAAAAATCTCGGGCTCGACATTGAAAGCGAAGCTGACCGTCAGAAATTTGCTTTTATGACACTTAATAAATATTTTGCCGCAACCAATGCCGCCGTCAGAAAGCACAGCGACACCGCAACAATCTTCCACAATTCGGGCCACATTCCGAAGGGCGATTACGAATTCATCGGAGCCAACACCCATCTTGAACTTGAAAGTCTGCCCACTGCCGGTTGGGGTTACGACCACTTTCCCCTTTCCGCCGCATATGTAAGATCACTTAAAGACACAGACTTTTTGGGCATGACAGGTAAATTTCACGAAGGATGGGGCGAATTCGGAGGTTATAAGCATCCGAATGCTCTCATTTACGAAACAGCTCTCAGCGTTGCCAACGGTGCAGGCTGTTCAATCGGCGACCAGATGCATTCGCTCGGTGAAATGAATATGGCAACCTATAATCTCATCGGCAAGGCATATTCTCTCATTGAAGAAAAAGAACCGTGGCTTAACGGTGCTGTCAACGTTGCGGATATTGCGGTGCTGAGTGCGGAAGCTGTTACGGGCAACCGTGATGTTAAAGCAGATATCGGAGCAAACCGAATGCTCCTTGAGAATAATTATATCTATAATTTTATCGACAGCACAATGGATTTTTCGGAATACAAGATGCTTATTCTGCCTGACATCGGCGGTCTTTCCGATGAAACAATCGAAAAAATCAAAGCATATGCCCAAAGTGGCGGTAAAATCATCGCAAGCGGCGAAGCACTTGTTAAAAACGAAGAATTCTTCCTTGACATCGGTGCGGAATACAAAGGCAAAAATGAATTCAATCCAACCTATTTCATTCCCTGCTTTGAAACGGTAAACGGATTAACCGAATATATCATGCGTTGCAACTCTTATAAATTTGAAGCAACCGACTGCACCGTTGCGGCATACAGACAGAACCCCTATTTCAACAGAACCGCTGAGCATTTCTGTTCTCATATGCACGCCCCCAACAATCCCGACGAAAACTTCCCTGCCATTGCCGTCAAAGGCAACATCGCATACATCGGATGGGATATTTTCACCGCATACGCAAATCACGGTCACCTTTGCTTCAAAGAAATATTCAGTTATGTTGCAAAAACTCTTATAGGCGACGAGGTAACCGTTACCGCCGATGTTCCCGACAGAGCGGTTGTTACATACACAAGGCAGGAAAGCGAAAAGCGAAACATTCTGCATCTGCTTTTTGCCCACACAACATCCAGAGGCACCAAAACTGAGATTATCGAAGATACTGTTCC
>JAZNFD010000135.1:0-25195 GCA_045588975.1 Acutalibacteraceae bacterium
AGCCGTATCGCTCAGGAAGAGGTTGCTTTCTCATTTGCTGACGAAAACTTTGACGTTGCAGTGCTTGAGCTTCCCTATATCTTCGGCACACAGCCCGGCAGAAAGCCCGTTTGGGTTATCCTTATCGAGCAGATCAAGATGATGGATAAGCTTCCGTTCACAATGTATCCGGGCGGCGGCACAGCTATGCTCACAGTCCGTCAGGTCGGTGAGGTTATCGTTGGTGCAGCTGAGAAGTCAAAGGGCGCAAAGGCTTGGCCCATCAGCATGTATAACCAGACCTGGAAGGAATTCCTTAAGATCGTTTATGCCGCAAGAGGCATGGGTGACAACAGAAAGATTATCAGCGTTGCTCCCTGGATGATGAGAATGGGTCTTGGCGGCGTTAAGAAAGAGTATGCCGAAAAGGGCATCGAAAGCGGTATTGACGTTGACGGACTTGCAGATATCATGGCTATCAACCTCTTCATCGACAGAAAGTATTCGGTTGAGCTCGGTGCAACAGAGGACGATATCAAGGCAGCTATCACAGATTCAATCAAGGTAAGCCAGGCTTCCTATGACGGAACAGTCAAGCTTCTCGAAATGAAGGGCGAATAATTAAAAACATACGGGGCTGTTTTTAACAGTCCCTTTTTTGAGTGAAAAGAGGTAAATATTATGTCCCAGCTTAAAATGTACTGGCTCAAAGGTACTCCCGTAAGAGACCTCGAGCTTCCCGAGGGTTATTCAATTGTAAACTACAAGGACTGCATTGAAGATAAAGCGGCTTGGGTTGAATGCTGCAAAAACGGTCTTGTCGGCGACGATTGTGCCCCCGAATTTTTTGACGAATGCGTTGCGGATGTTGACGACTGCATCCCCGAAAAAGACGTTTTCTTCCTTGACTATGAAGGTGAGCATATCGGCACCGTATCGGCTATCTTCCATCCCGAAGAGAAGGAAGGCCAGGTGCATATGGTCGGCATCAAGACCGAATTCAGAGGCAAGGGTCTCGGCAAATATCTCAACAATACCGCAGTTAAAAAGCTTGCCGCTCAGGATGCGGATTATATGTATCTTACCACCGATGAGTGGCGCAAGGGCGCAGTCAAGAGCTATCTTTCCGAAGGCTTCGTTCCCGTTGAATATGCAGAAGGCGAGGATATGAAAGGCCGTTGGGAGTGGATGCTCTGCGAGCTCGGCGTTGACAGCGTTGATATGGTTTATGAAGACCGTACATTCTGCAGAAAGCTCGAAAAGGCACCCGTTGTCAGAATCGGCGTTGTCGGCGTCGGCAGAGGCAGAACAATGATTAACCATTGCGACAACGTCAAGGGCGCAAAGACCGTTGCAATCTGCGACAATTACGATATCCTGCTCGACAAGGCAAAGAAGGACTATGCCGACAGAGATATCACTTTCTATGATAATTATGAGGATTTCCTGGGTCACGATATGGACGTTGTTGTGCTTGCAAACTTTGCAACAGAGCACGCACCCTTTGCCGTTAAGGCGCTCGAAAAGGGATTCCACGTCCTCAGCGAAGTGCTTCCCGTTCAGACTATGAAGGAAGCAGTTGAGCTTATCGAAGCCGTTGAAAGAACCGGCAAGAAATATTTCTACGCAGAGAATTACTGCTACATGGGCGCTCCCAAGAAGATGAGAGAGCTTTACCGTGAGGGCGAGCTCGGCGAATTTGAATACGGCGAAGGCGAATATATGCACAACTGCGAGAGCATCTGGCACAACATCACCTTCGGCGAACCCGACCACTGGCGCAATCTGATGCATGCTTGCTATTATTGCACACATTCAATCGGTCCGCTCATCCATATCACAGGTCTCAAGCCCGTGAAGGTAACCGGTTTTGAGCTTCCCTTCAACGCAAGAATGGCGAGAATGGGTGCAAAGGCAGGCCCCGTCGGCATCGAAATGATTACTCTTGAAAACGGCGCTGTTCTCAAGAGCATCCACGGTGTAGGTCCCTCAAGAAACTCCGTATGGTACAGCATCTACGGCTCAAAGGGCAGAATGGAATGCGCCCGTGAGGATGCCTGCGAGAGCGACCACGTCAACAAGCTTTACGTTAACCTTGATGAATATGAGGGCGAGAACGCAAACGAACCCGTTGAAAGATCAACCGGCGACGCATTCTCACGCCTCGCTGCTCCCTCGGGTCACGGCGGTTCGGACTGGTATGTAATGCATAACGTTGTTGAAACCGTCAGAGGCAGAGAAAATATGGATATCGTTGATGTCTATGAAGCAATGGATATGTTCCTGCCCGGTATGTTTGCTTACCGTTCGGTTCTCAAGGGCGGTATTCCTCTTGATATTCCCGATCTCCGCAACCCTGAAGAGAGAGAAAAGTGGAGAAACGATACCGAATGTACCGACCCGAAGGTTGCGGGCGATATGCTCGTTCCCGGCTATTCAAAGGGCAACCCCGATATCCCTGCCGAAACCTACGAAGGAATCAAGAAGAAATTCGAAGAAGAATGGGCAAAGAAAATCGCTGAAGATAAATAAAAGGAGAGCTTTTTATGGAAAACAAAAAGTATGTCGGCAGCAAAGAGCGTTGGATGTACGCTCTCGGCGCAGGTGGTCAGGGCATGATTTATGCCATGATGTCAAGCTACATAAGTGACTACTACGTCAACGTTCTTCAGCTTCCCCTGATGTTTGTTCTTATTCTTATGCTCGGCGCAAGAGTATGGGACGCAATCAATGACCCGATGATGGGTATGATTGTTGACAGAAGAACAATGAAAAACGGCAGAATGAAGCCTTACATCATTATGGCAACCCCCATCATCGCCGTTCTTACTCTTCTTATGTATCTCAGCCCCGATATGGAGCAGATGCCGCTTATGATTTTCTCGGCGGTTGTTTATCTCCTCTGGGGTATGGCATACACCATGGCGGACGTTCCTTTCTGGACTCTTCCCAACGTGCTTACCCCCAACTCAAAAGAGAGAAGCGACGTTATCTCGTTCACAAAAATCATCAACAGCATCGGCTCGGCACTTCCCGAGGTGCTTTTCCTTGCAATTCCTCTTATTCTCAATGCAATCTATGCAAAATCGGGCAACGCACCCAATCCACTTGATTTCGAAAAGAGAAAATATTTCCTCATTGCTCTTTTTGCGGTTGTTATCGGCGGAATAATGTACGTCAACTGCTATTTCCACATCAAGGAAAGAGTTACGCTTCCCAACAAGAAGAAGATTGAAGGTCAGCCGGGCAGCCTTTCGAGAATTTTCCATTGCAAGCCTCTTATGCTTGTTGTTATGATGGGTATTCTTTCAAGCGGCAGATACCTTGTTCAGGCGGCGGCAATTCACGTTGCACGTTATTCATTCTACATAGGCCCCGAAAATCCCACTCAGGCTGATATCCTCAACAGCATCAGCCTTGTAAAGACCATTTTCCAGGTTTGCACAATCGTCGGTATGTTCGGCACAACTCTTGTTATGCCTATGCTTATGAAGAAATTCGACTATAAGAAAATCGTTATCACAACCTGTCTTGCAGGCTTTGCGGCAAGCGTTGTGACAACCGTTATCGGCTATGCAACGGGTCTTGCAAGCATCTATGTTCTTGCTCCGTTCATTATGATTCAGTCGATTCCCCTCGGCGTTATCAACGTTATCTCCTATGCAATGATCTGCGACAGCCTTGACTATATGGAACTTACCACGGGCGTGAGAGAAAACGGACTCGGTTCCGCTTGCCAGGGATTTATCAACAAAATCGGCAACGCATTCTCAACCTGCGGCATCATCGTGCTTTATATGGCAATCGATATGGACCCCGCCGCAATGCTTTCAAAGGAAGCAATTATGGCTGCAACAGACGTTGACCCCGGTCAGAGATTCGCAATGTTTACCCTTGTTTCGCTTCTTCCCGGTCTCAGTATGCTCCTTTGCTCAATCCCGATGTTCTTCTACAAGATCGCAGGCAAGAACAAGGAAAAAATGCTTTCCGACCTTGCTGAAAAGCGTGCAAAGGAAGGCTTTGTAATTACAGAATAATATATGAAAAGGTGACATCCTTGTCCAATAAAAAAGATTTAAGAAATATTGCTATCATTGCTCACGTTGACCACGGAAAGACCACCCTCGTTGACGAAATGCTCAAGCAGAGCGGTACCTTCCGCGAAAATGAGCAGGTTGCCGACCGAGTTATGGACTCCAACGACCTCGAGCGTGAAAGAGGAATCACTATCCTCTCAAAGAACACTTCCGTTCACTATAAAAACACAAAAATCAATGTTGTCGATACTCCGGGTCATGCCGATTTCGGCGGCGAGGTTGAGCGCATTCTTATGATGGTTGACGGTGTTCTTCTTCTTGTTGACGCGTTTGAAGGCTGTATGCCTCAGACGAGATTCGTTCTTAAAAAGGCTCTCGGTCTCAAGAAGAAGGTTCTTGTTGTCATCAACAAGATCGACCGCCCCAACGCACGCCCCTACGAGGTTGTTGACGAGGTTCTTGACTTGTTCATCGACCTTGGTGCGGATGAGGATCAGCTTGAATTCCCCGTTGTTTATGCCAGCGGCAGAGACGGCTATTCGAGCCTCGACCCCAACGCAAGAAGCGGCAATATGCAGCCTCTTTTCGATGCAATTCTTGAAAACATAGATCCTCCCACGGGTGACCCCGAAGAGCCTCTTCAGGTTCTCTTCTCGAGCCTTGACTATGACGATTATGTCGGCAGAATCGGTGTCGGCAGAGTTGAAAGAGGCCGCATAAAGAAAAATCAGCAGATTACTCTCTGCAAAGCGGACGGCACAACCCAGAACGTAAAGGTTTCCCGCCTTTATCAGTATGAAGGTCTTGCCAGAGTTGAATGTGAAGAAGCCGAAGCAGGCGATATCATCTGCGTTTCGGGTATCGAAGGCATCAACATCGGCGAAACCGCCTGCCATCCCGACCACGTTGAGGCTCTGCCTT
The DNA here is from genome assembly GCA_045588975.1 of Acutalibacteraceae bacterium. Classification (GTDB taxonomy): domain Bacteria; phylum Bacillota; class Clostridia; order Oscillospirales; family Acutalibacteraceae; genus CAG-177. The sequence goes on from JAZNFD010000135.1 coordinate 4,938, forward strand.
TCATCAAGATTGATGAGCCTACCATTTCGATGAATTTCATCGTCAACGACAGCCCGTTTGCAGGCAAGGAAGGCAAGTTTGTAACAACAAGAAACATCCGTGACAGGCTCTTCAAAGAGGTTGAGACCAACGTAAGCATGAGAGTTGAGGAAACCGAATCAACCGATACCTTCAAGGTTTCGGGCAGAGGCGAGCTTCATCTTTCGATTCTCATTGAAACAATGCGCCGTCAGGGGTATGAATTCCAGGTTTCAAGACCCAAGGTTATCTTCAAGGAAATCGACGGTCAGCTCATGGAACCGATGGAGCTTCTTATCGTTGAAGTGCCCGAGCAGTATGTGGGCGCAGTTATTGAAAAGCTCGGCTCACGCAAGGGCGAGCTTGAAAATATGGGCTCCCGTGAAGGCGGCTCAACCCACCTTGAATTCAAGATTCCGTCAAGAGGGCTTATCGGCTACCGTGCCGAATTCCTCACCGATACCAACGGCAACGGAATTATGAATCAGCTTTTTGACGGCTATGCACCTTATAAGGGCGATATTCAGACCCGTGAAAGAGGCTCAATCGTTGTTCACGAAACAGGAATGAGCACCGCTTACGGTCTTTTCAACACTCAGGAAGGACGCCTTTTCATCCCCGCAGGCGTTGATGTTTATGAGGGTATGATTGTCGGCGAATGTGCAAAGAATGAAGATATAGTCTGCAACGTCTGCAAGACGAAGCATCTCACAAACACCCGTGCATCAGGCTCGGATGATGCGCTCAGGCTTGTGCCTCACAGCGTGCTCAGCCTTGAACAATGCATGGAATTCATAAAGGATGACGAGCTTCTTGAGGTAACACCCACCTCACTCAGACTCCGCAAGAGAATCCTTTCAAAAGAACTTCGTATGAAACAGCAGTTCAAGAAGAAATAATATGACAGAAATAAAAACCGCCGTCACTCTCGGCAGCTTTGACGGACTCCACAAAGGACATATTGCGGTTATCGCCTGTGCTTTCGAAATGCAGAAAAAGCACGGGCTTCTGCCTTTGGTGCTTCTTTTTGACAAACACCCGATGCTTGCAATCTCAGGCAAAGCGCCCGACAAGATTCTTCAGAATTCTCTTCGTGACGAACTGATAGCAAAAACGGGTGCGGGCAAAAGAATCGTGCCTTTCAGCGAAGTGCGTGATATGTCGTGCCGTGAGTTTTTTGAAAAAATACTTGTCGGCAAGCTCAACGCGGGCGGCGTTTGCTGCGGATGGAATTACCGCTTCGGTAAAAACAACGAGGGCGGCATTGAAGAATTGAAGGTGCTGTGCGAGGAATTCGGAGTTATGCTCAAGGTGACTGCGCCCGTTGATTTCGGCGGCAGTCCCGTCAGCTCAACCCGTATAAGGCAAGCGATCGAGAGCGGTGACATTGCCCTTGCGAATGCTATGCTCGGCAGAGAATTCCGCTATAAGCTTACCGTTGTTGACGGTCAGCACAGAGGCAGACTCATCGGCGCTCCGACCATAAATCAGCGCTTCGAAAGCGGATTTGTGAAGCCGAAAAAGGGCGTTTATGCGTCCGTGACCGTTGTCGAAGGGGAGGAATATCCTTCCGTTACGAATATCGGCTTGCGTCCGTCGTTTGAGAATGAGGATTTCCGCAGCGAAACCTGCATTCTCGGTTTCAGCGGCAATCTTTACGGGCAGGAAATCGAGGTAAGACTCCTCGGTTATCTGCGTGATGAGATAAAATTTGATTCAATGGACGAGCTTTCGGCACAGATTAAAGCGGATGCCGTAAAGTCCGAAGAAATATTCAGAATGAGAGGTGAACAGAGCGATGTATGATAATTGGGAACAGCTTAAATCCGACTGTATGCAGTGCAGAAAATGCGCTCTTTGCGAAACGAGAACAAACCTTGTTTTCGGTGTAGGCAACGAGAATGCCGAGGTTATGTTTATCGGTGAGGGTCCCGGCGAAAACGAAGATTTGCGGGGAGAGCCGTTTGTCGGCAGAGGCGGAAAGCTTCTTGATAAATTTCTTGATGCAATCGACCTTGACCGAAAAAAGAATATCTATATTGCGAATATGGTGAAATGCAGACCTCCCAAAAACAGAGACCCGCTTCCTGAAGAGCAGGATATGTGTATCGACTGGCTTCGTGAGCAGACAAGGCTTATCCGCCCGAAAATTATTGTCTGCCTCGGCAGAATTTCGGCGCAGAGGCTTATTTCAAAGGATTTCAAGGTTACTCAGCAGCACGGTCAGTTCATTGAAAAGGGCGGTATCCTCTTTATGGGTACGTTCCACCCCGCCGCACTTCTGAGAAACCCTAACCAGAAACCCGATGCACTTGAAGATTTCCTTGCGCTTCAGCGCAAAATCAAGGAAATCTGCGACCATACTTATTAAGTGCAGAACGGGTGCGCAATTTATAAATAGTATTAAATAAAAGAACCTCAAATCCGTAAGGAAATGAGGTTCTTGTTTTTACTGTTAAAATGTTTTGACAAGCTCTTTGAGGTATTCTTTGAAGCCTTCGCCGATTTCGGGATGGTTCATCGCAACCTCGCAGTTGGCTTTCATAATGCCGAGCTTGTTGCCCATATCGTATCTCTTGCCGTCGAAATCGTAAGCAAGAAGCTTATCGTTCATGCCAAGCTCTGTAAATACTTCGGTAAGATAGAATTCTTCGCCTTCAGGTGTGTTTGCGAGACCTTTTTCGATAAGCTCAAAGGTTTCGGGAGGAAGAACAACTCTGCCCAGAATTGCAAAGAGCGAAAGAATCTGGTCGGGTGCGGGTTTTTCGATTATTTTTCTGCAGGTCATTGCTCTGTCTTCGCCCTCGATGGGTGAAACGTCGAGTGTGCAGTAGAGTCTGATAAGCTCTTCGCTGACTTCGTTAACGCCTACAACGCCCTTGCCGTATTTTTCATAGCAACGGGTGAGCTGTGCGGTTACGGGGTCTTCGGAGATGATAACGTCGTCGCCGTAAAGTACGGCGAAAGGCTCGTTGCCTACGAATGACTTGCCGCAGAGAAGCGCGTGTGCGAGACCTTTTGTTTCTTTCTGGCGGATGAAATAGATGTTTGCAAGGTTTGCAACAGCCTTAACGTCCTCGTAAAGCTTTTCTTTTGAGGGGTTGCCTCTGAGACCTGCTTCAAGCTCGAATGAATGGTCAAAGTGATCTTCGATAGCGCCCTTGCCTCTGTTGGTGATGATAAGTATATCTTCGATTCCTGCCGCAACAGCCTCTTCGACAATATACTGGATTGCGGGTTTGTCAACGATGTTGAGCATCTCTTTGGGAACGGATTTTGAAGCGGGGAGAACTCTTGTGCCGAGACCTGCTGCGGGAATTATGGCTTTTCTGACTTTCATAAATATACCCTCCGTAAATATTAATTAAAAAATGTTCATTATCATATCTGCGCCTGATGCGATGAGCTGAATGAGCAGACTCTGTCCCGCAAGGCTTGCCGCAAAAGCAAGCGGAGAAAGTCCGCCCTTGCGCGCAATCATAAGCTTACGCATATTAGGCTCTTTGACGTTTTCGTCAATCAGTTTCAAGTCGCTCAGCAGTTTGCTGTAATAAAGCCTGTCGGCGATAAGAGCACAAATCAGGTGAAAAATAATATCAACGCCCGTAATTATCAGCAGAGGTTTTTTCGCCTTTGCAACGAATTCGTTGCTTGCTTTTTCAAGAGCCTGATAATGCTCGGCAAGTTCTTCCTCCGTTGCGGTTTCGTAGTCGATGCCGTACATAACACCGATATATTCATCCGAGCATTTCATCAGCTCCGTTGAATATCCCGAAAGCAAAAGCGTTGCCGTCACAAACAAGGCGATGAAGAAAACACCCGCCTTATATATTTTTCTATAAAAGAACCAATACGGTGCAAAGAAAAACGCGGCAAAATTGAACGAAAGCTTTTTGCCTTTTGCGAATTTTTTGAATTTGGGAAGATATCTTTTTGACGATGCCTGAGTATAAGTTGCAACATCGCTTGCCTTGAATCCGCCGAGAAGCTCATCGGGAGCAATTCCCGTGCCTGCAAGGTAGGGGTTATCATTGACATAGGGATTATTGGTGCCGACGGGAGCACCGCAATATTTGCAATGAAGCGCATCGCTGTCGTTTTCTCTTCCGCAGAATGCGCAGGTTTTGTTGCCGTCATCGGATTTCTCTGTTTCACCGAAAAGTGCACCGCAGTTGCCGCAATGAAGTGCATCATCGGGATTTTCGCTGCCGCAGATGTGGCATATTTTTGAATCCGGCGGAGCGGTTGTTTCCTCAACGGGGTCGTTTTTTGTGCTTTCGCCGTTCCAGACAAAACCGGAAGCATGGAGACTGTCGTTTGCGCAGTGCCCGTTTTCCATCCAGCATTCTCTGTGCTGAGGTGTTGCACATACGGGGCAAACTACAACATCATCCTCTGCCGCCAGCGGTCTTCCGCAATAAGGGCAGGGGCAGTTTTCGTATTTCAATGTGTTTCTCTCTCTTTCATAGTTTTACGTATACATTATATTCTACATAATTATATCGGAAAATGCAACGATAATTTTAAAATAATTATGACTGTAATGTTAAAAATAAAAAATAAGGATAAATTCTTTACAATTCTAAAATTTTCCGTTATAATACATACTGATTAATTATGTATCAGGAGATTATTTATGGTTCAGTTTGAAGAATTAAGACTTTCATTGCTTGAATATGAAGAAAAACTCGGTCAGCTTCGCGAGGCTCTCGGCCTTGACGACATGATAAAGGAAGTTGCAGAGCTTGAAGAGCAGACTGCTCAGGACGGATTCTGGAATGACCTTGCGAATTCGCAGAAGGTTCAGCAGAGAATCAGCCAGCTTAAGAATAAGGTCGGCGCATACAATTCGCTCGAAAACGAATTTAACGATGCTCTAGTTCTTATCGAGCTTTCCAACGAAGAGGAAGATCTCGATATGTTTGATGAATGCAAATCATTCGTTGACGGCTTTGTCGAAAAGCTCGAAGCGATGACTCTCAGCACCCTTCTTTCGGGTGAATATGACTCAAAGAATGCCATTCTCACATTCCACGCGGGTGCGGGCGGAACGGAAGCTCAGGACTGGAACCAGATGCTTGTCAGAATGTATCAGCACTGGGGCGAAAAGCACGGCTTCAAGGTCAGTATGATTGACTTCCTCGACGGTGACGAAGCAGGTCTTAAATCCGCAGTCCTTCTCTTTGAGGGTGAGAATGCTTACGGCTATCTCAAGGGCGAAATGGGTGTTCACAGACTTGTCCGTGTTTCGCCGTTTGATGCTTCGGGCAGAAGACATACTTCCTTTGCTTCGCTTGAAGTTATGCCCGAAATCGATGACACCGTTGAGGTTGAAATCAACCCCGACGACCTTCGCATAGACTATTACCGTTCGAGCGGTGCAGGCGGTCAGAAGGTTAACAAAACCTCGTCTGCAGTTCGTATTACTCATATTCCCACGGGCATTGTCTGCGCTTGTCAGGTTGAAAGAAGCCAGCATCAGAACCGTGACGTTGCGATGAAGATGCTAAAATCAAAGCTTATTGAAATCAAAGAGAGAGAGCATCTCGACAAGATTGACGATATCAAGGGCGAGCAGAGAGAAATCGCCTGGGGCAGCCAGATCCGTTCCTATGTCTTTATGCCCTATACTCTTGTAAAAGATCACAGAACGGGCTTTGAAGCCGGCAACATCAATGCTGTTATGGACGGCGATATCGACGGCTTCATCAATGCTTATCTTAAAATGGAATCGCTTAAGGACAGCGCAAAATGATTTAAGTGCAGAGTGCAAAGTGAAGAGTGCAAAGTGAAGGGGAGCTTCGCTCCGATTTTATATTGCTCCGCAAAAACCGAAAACTGTAATTATACAATCGGTTATAGGCAGAGCCTATCCGAAGTTCTGCGTTCTGAACTCTGAACTCTGCACTCAAAAATTGCATTTTGAATAACAAAGGGTGAACGTATGAAACTGATTGACATTTCAAGAAAGTTTTTTTCATCCGAGGTTTATCCCGGAGACCCCGAGCCGTATGCGGAGCAGATTTCCGCTATCGGAGAGGATTCCGCGTGCAATCTTTCGGTTATCCACGCGTGTGCTCACACGGCAACCCATGTTGATTCGCCTCTGCATTTTGTTTCTGACGGAAAAACAATAGACGAGCTTCCTCTTGAGCCGTTTATCGGCCCCTGCCTTGTCATCGAAGTACCCAATGGAGTTATTACGGGCGAATATGTTGACAGATATTTCCCGAAAAGGTGTGAAAGACTGCTGATTAAAGGCGGCGGACGGGCTTTCTTTATGGATTCCTCCGCTCAGGAGCTTGCAGACAGAGGGCTGCTTCTTATCGGTACGGATTCAAACTCCGTCGGCTGCAAGGGCAATCAGGTCGGTCCGCACAAAGCGTTTTTACTTAATTCCGTTGCAATTCTCGAGGGTCTTGACCTTTCGGAAGTGAAACCCGGCAATTATTTTCTTTTTGCTCCTCCCGTCAAATGTGACGGCATTGAAGGAGCGCCTGCAAGGGCGGTTCTGATCGAAGATTATGTATTCTGGTCGAAGCGCTCATAGAGTGACGTGAGCAATCCGAACTATGCCTGAAAGCGAGTCTTTTCAACGCTTTTCGGCGTTTCGTGATTGAAAGGCTAAACGAGGTGTGAAAATGAAACGCGTATTTGATTTTACGGTGAGCCTTCTGCTCATTATACTGCTTTCACCGATATTCCTGCTCATTGGCATAATCATTGCCGTTGATGCGGGCAATCCCGTTATTTACAAGCAGTACAGAGTCGGTAAAAATAATAAGCTGTTTTATATCTATAAATTCCGTACGATGAAAAACAACACCCGTCTTGCCGCAACAAGCGAGCTTACCGAGGCGGACGAGTGCATAACAAGAAGCGGTAAAATCCTGCGCAAAACAAGCCTTGACGAGCTTCCCCAGCTTTTCAACGTGCTTATCGGAGACATGAGCTTTGTCGGTCCCCGTCCGCTCATTCCCGAAGAAAAGGAAATCCGCATAATCAGAAAAAAATATAACGTATATTCCGTAAGACCCGGTATCACGGGTCTTGCACAGGTCAACGGCAGAGATATGCTTTCGGACGAAGAAAAAGCTCTGTTTGACAAGGATTACGTTGACAAACAGAGCATCGGTCTCGATATTAAAATTATGTTTAAAACTGTTATGGTAGTACTTAAAAGAGAGAATATTTCCGAGGGCGGAGAGCCGAAGAATAAGAGAAAAGTTTAATTGTTTACAACTCCGAGATATTCCTCAAAGCACTGACCGCTTGCCTTCATTTCTCTTGCGGCTTTAACGCCGACATATCTCCAGTGCCACGGCTCATAAATGATTTTTGTTATATCCTGCTTATCCTCGGGATAACGCAGAATGAATCCGTAGTCGGCGGCATTTTCGCTCAGCCATTCAAATTCCTCGGTGTTTTCAAAGCTTTCATAAAGGCTGCATATATCCATGGCAAGGCCTGCGTTATGCTCGCTTGTGCCGGGTGGCAGAATGATTGTTGCCGCTATCTGAGTGGCTTCGGTTTTGCTGTAGCCGTCATCAATATATTTCTGAATCTTGTTTTTGAAATTACGCTCCTGTCTTTCAACCGAGCGGTAACCCGAGATGGGAGTAAGCTCAATGCCGTCATCAAGCGCCGCAAGATACATTTCATTGTAATGCGGAGCAACGCGGTAATCGAGCTTTGCGCCGTCGGGGTCATTTTTTACGGCAGGTTCAAGCTTGACACTATAGCCATCGGGGAGGATGTAATCTCTGTTGACGAGGAGAAGATTCCATTCTTCAATGTCAACGTTTGCGTAGGCAGGCTGAAAACCCGCATAGGCGTATTCGTAATCCTCGATTTTAACCGAAGGTGCAGTTGTCGGTTTATGGGTAACGGCTTGCGTTGTCTTTTCAAAAATCGAAATGATCTTATCCGAGAATTTTGTTTCTTTTTCCGTCGGTTTTTCGGTTTCGGTTTCCGTTTCTGTTTCGGACTCGGTTTCCTGCGCAACAGTTGCGGTTTCTTCGCCGGAATAATCGGTAACCGTGTCAGACTGAATGACGGTGAAGGATCCGGTTGTTGAATCGGTATCATCCTTGCCCGCTTTGACAAAAAGCAACGAAATCACAATAATAATTGCAACCGCTGCAATAATAATCGGTATCAGTGATTTTTTCATAATATACAATCCCTTCGTGGAGTTTATCCGACTTATATATTAACTGCAAAAAGCATTCTTGTCAAACGATGGCGGAAATTGTTAATAATTAATTTGCAAATTAAACGGGTGTGCAGTGCCCGATAACACATATTCTGAAAGGAGTGTTTGCTGTGAAAGCAAGCGAAAGCGTAAAAAATTATCAGTCCGAGCGCAGAATGTATACCAACTATGCGGCAAGGGCAATCAAAAAGGTCTGCAAGGAAATCGGCCCCCGATTTGCAGGCACGGAGGCAGAGAAAAAAGGCGTGGAGTTTATGGCAGAAGAGCTTAAAACCTGCTGTGACGAAGTAAAAACCGATTCTTTCACCGTTCATCCCAAGGCATTCCTCGGCTGGATTCCTCTCTCGGTTGTGCTTATGACAATCGCATCAGTTCTTCTGTTCCTCGGTCAGTTCTTTACAATCGCACCTCTCTTCTTTGTTTCGGTTGCGCTTGCGGTTGTCTGCTTTTTCTTTATCATCACCGAGTTCCTTTTCTACAAAGAAACTCTTGACCCGTTCCTTCCCAAAAAGACTTCGCATAACACCTACGGCGTGCGCAAGGCAAGCGGTGAAACAAAGCGCCGCATAATCTTTGCGGGTCACGCAGACTCTTCGATGGAATGGCGTTTCACCTATTACGGCGGACCCAAGCTTCTTATCCCCGTTATCGGCGGCGCAATCCTCGGCATTCTTTATGTTACCGTTATCAGCATCGTTGCAATTGTTATGAATTTCGTTAATCCCGAATTCATCGGCTCAACCGCAATGGATATCCTCAGCTATGTTGCTCTCGGATTTGTTGTTCTTTTCCTTGCGGCTTCACTTTTCTATGATAAAAAGCGTATCGTTGAGGGCGCAAACGACGACCTTACGGGTTGTTTCTCATCAATCGGTATTCTCAAATTCCTTCAGGATAATGACATCCGCTTTGAAAACACAGAGGTTGTTGCTCTCTGCACAGGCTCCGAAGAAATCGGACTCCGCGGCGCAAAGGATTTCTGCGAAAAGCACGGCAAGGAATTCAGCGACGTTGAAACAGTTTTTGTTGCCATCGACACAGTTCACGATTTCGATTTCCTTGCTATTTACAATAAGGATATGACAGGCACCGTCACAAACAGCGCAGAAGCTTGCAAGCTTGTTAAAGAGGGCGCAAAAATCGCAGGTTACGACGTACCTTATGCAACGGTTTCTCTCGGCGCAACCGATGCCGCCGCAGTTTCGAAGAGCGGTACGGGAATCAAAGCCGCTGCATTCGCAGCTATGGACCCCGCCCCCGCAAGATATTACCACACAAGACTTGACAATCACGAGAATCTTGACCTCAAGACTATCGAAGCAGGCATGGATATCTGCCTCGAAACCCTCTTCCTCTTCGACGAAAAGGGTCTCAACGTCTGAGAATTCTGATTATGCACATTTAACAAACGAAAGCAGGATTTTTTTCCACTTTCAACAAAAATTTTTATTTCGTGAAAATCAGATGTATTTTGTGTTTATTTGTGATATAATTACCCTATTAATATCGCTGAAAACGGATTTTTTCGTTTGCGAAAGGAGATTAACCTAATGAGTAAAAAATTTTTGGCAGCAGTAAGTATGCTCCTCGTGTTTGCATTCATCTTTGCTTTTGCGGGATGTTCGTCAACAACAGAAGAAGAAACTACAACGACAACAATATTTGTTAAAACTCCTCTTCCCACCGATATCACAACAAGCATCGACGAAGAGAGCATGGTTGTGACCGATACAACCTACACTCCCGAGCAGCTTAAGGCTAACACCGCAACAATCTTTGAGTACTTCAATCTTCATGTTAACGAGATTAAGGGCGTAAAGGCTTCGGTTAATATGAGCCAGAGCAAGAGCATCGGCAAGGCAAAGGATGCAGAAGGCAACGACCTTCCCATGAGCGACAATGCTTATATCAATGCCGCAATCACTTCACTCGACAGCTATATGCTCCATAACGACGGTGCAGAGCTTGCATACGGCGAGGATATGGTTGCATTTATGCCCGTTAAGGGTGCAAGCTATGTCAGCGCACTCACTCTCGAAGATATCGAGAGCGCAACCTGCGTTGATGAAGGCACTCAGAGAACAATCACTCTCACTCTCAAGTCCCCCTCACTTCCCGCAACAATCGAGAAGGCATATGATATGGGCAATGTAGACGAGGTTATGGCTGAGTTCCAGAAGGCTGAGAAGTATCTCGCAGTTGAAAAGCCCGTTCTTGAGTATAAGGACTGCCAGATTATCATCGTCGCAAACGTTGAAACCGACGAAGTACATACCATCAAGTATGTCAAGAATATCGACGTTAAGACAAATGTAACAGGTCAGGGTTCACTTGCAGATGTCGGAACAGTTCCCGTAACTCTCCGTTACAGCAACACTGTTGAATACACAATCGACAGAACTGCTCCCGCAACACCCTCAGACGCTGCATAAATCTTGATTTACCGCGGGACTTGTCTCCCGAGGCGAAGAACAAAAGAAACAAACTGAATCAGAATTGCCTTGCAGAGGAAACAAACCTTTGCAAGGCATTTTATTTTTACAATCTTAACAGTTTTTTTAATTATTATTAAAAAAATAATAAAATTACTCTTTTATTTTATAATTAATAGTGATATAATATATCCTAATTATGGAAAGGTATTCTTAAAATTGGAGGATTGAAATGTCTCAGATTATTTCCGTAAGAAACTTAAGCAAATCCTATGGCAGCCATCAGGTTTTGTCCAATGTTTCATTTGATTTTGAGGGCGGTCAGATTATCGGTCTTCTCGGCCCTAACGGCAGCGGTAAAACTTCGCTGATTAAAATTCTGACAGGTCTTATCAACGACTATTCGGGAGAAGTGCTTATCGACGGCAACAAGCCCGGCAAAATAAGCAAATCACTGGTTGCTTTTCTGCCCGAGAAAACTTATCTCGCAAGCTGGATGACCTCTGACGATGCGGTTAACTACATTGCGGATTTCTATGACGATTTCGACAAGGCAAAGGCTATGCATATGATGGATGTGTTCCAGCTTCCTCATAAGCAGAAGGTTAAAACCATGTCAAAAGGTATGCAGGAAAAGCTTCAGCTTTTGCTTGTTATGTGCAGAAATGCAAAGCTCTATATTCTCGATGAGCCTATGGGCGGCGTTGACCCAGCGGCAAGAGATTTCATTCTTGAAACTATTCTCAAAAACCGTCCCGAGGGTTCAACGATTCTGATGTCAACCCATCTTATTCAGGATGTTGAAGAGATTTTCGATTCAATCCTTATGATCGGCAGGGGCTCGCTTCTTATGAAGGATTCCGTTGCCAACATCACAAAGAGCGGAAAGACAATCAATGACATTTTTAAGGAGGTGTTCAGCGTTGACTGGAACTTCTAAGCCTAAGAACAAATTTCTGATGCTTCTGAAAAACGACTTCCTTGCAAGCGCAAGAGTCATCAGCTTGTTTTATATTGCAATAATTCTTCTTATCGGCGTGTTCGGAATTTGTGCCGCGCTTCAGGGCAGCGACTCAATCAGCGCCGAATTCGCCCAAAAGCTTTCGACTGCAAGAAACGTTTCAATTGTTCTTTCGATTCTTGTTTCGTTTCTTCTGATTTTCGTAACATTCTTTTTTGTTGTTTACGATTTCTTCAAATCGCTGTTCAGCCCTCAGGGTTACCTGAGCTTTACCCTTCCCGTTTCAAGCAATCAGCTTCTCGGCTCGAAGGTTATCGTTTACGGCGGATGGATGATTATGAGCTATGCGGCATTTATGCTCACAAGCGTCTATCTTATGAATTATACTGCCGACCAGGTTATCGGCATGGAAAAAATCTCGCTCTTTGAATCGCTTCTGACGATGCTGGGAGATTTCCCCTCAACAACTCAGATTATTGCATATATTGTTTATGTCGTTCTGATGTTCTTTGTTGTTTTCCTCAGCTTTGTTTCGATTGTTTATTTCTCAATAACCGTTTCACACATCAGACTTCTCCAGAAGCATTCGATTATCGCTTCAATCGTTATCTTCTTTATCACAGCTCTTGTTTTCCTCTGGATTTCATTCAAGATGACCGACATAGTCAACTTTGTTATGGTGTTCAATGATGACAAGACGCTCAGCTTCGGAATACTCAGCCCCAATGAATATCTTCTCGGTAACCAGCTTGGTATGGAAGTAACTCCCGGTTTTGCTTTCCTTATTCTCGATGTCATTATATTCTTTGTGACATCCCATATTATGCATAAGAAAGTAAATCTCAAATAAAATCTCTGACAAGGAGAGATTACCATTAAAATCGGAATTTTCGGAGGAACGTTCAATCCTCCGCATTCGGGTCACGTCAGGCTCGCAAACGAAGCGGCTGACAGACTCGGCTTTGAAAAGGTGTTGATTATACCTTCCTGCATTCCGCCCCATAAATTGCCCGGCAAGCTTGCGAGCGGTGAGGACAGGCTCAATATGTGCCGCCTTGCATTTGATGATGAACGCTTTGAAGTTTCATCAATCGAGCTTGACAGAGGCAGCAAGAGCTACACGGTAGAAACCTTGCGTGAACTGAAAAAGGTTTACCCCGACGATGAGCTTTATTTCATCATCGGCTCGGATATGCTCGAAACACTTAACCGCTGGTATCTCTGGGAAGAAATTCTTTCGCTTGCGCATATCTGTGCCGCTTCAAGGGAGAAAGGTTTTGTCCCCGATTTATCCGTTTTCACCGAAGAGCAGAAAGAAAGAATTATTTTGCTCGATGTTGAGCCGTTTGAAGTAAGCTCAACGGAAATACGGGTAATAATAGCAAAGGGGGAGCGGAATCCTGCTCATCTCAGCCCCGCGGTTGCGGAATATATCCGCAGAAACGGACTGTATGATGACGGACTTTCGGCTTACAGAAAGCTTCTCTCCGAAAAGCTTGACGATTACAGAATGCACCACAGCGAGTGCGTGAGCGAATGTGCCGCCGTGCTTGCGGAAAAATACGGTGCGGATGTCGCAAAAGCACGCCTTGCGGGACTGCTTCACGATGTCACAAAAAACACATCAAAAGCAGACCAGCTTGAAATAATCGAAAAATCGGGTGAGCCGCTTTCGGGCGTTGAGCTTATGAATCCCAAGGTCTGGCATCAGATTTCGGGTGCGGCATTACTCAAAGAAAGCGGAATTATAACCGACGAAGAAATTCTCGGCGCCGTGAGATGGCACACAACGGGCAGGGCAGGAATGACCCTTCTCGAAAAGACAGTTTATGTTGCGGATTTCATTTCTGCCGACAGAGAGTATCCCGATGTTAATGTTGTCCGCAAGCTTGCGGAAAAAAGCCTCGAGGATGCAATCCTCTACACTTCCCGATATACGGTCGGAAAGCTTGTTTCGGCGGATTTGCCGATTCATCCCGCAACAATAGATTGCTATAATGATATGTTATTTCATTTTAATATAAAGAAAGGATAATGTTTTGTGATGGATTCCGAAAAACTCGTTTTGGAAATTGCAAAAGTACTTGACGAAAAAAAGGCGATGGATGTTGTCGCCATCAAAACAGAAGAGGTAACAATTGTTTCGGATTATTTTGTTATCGCTTCGGGTACATCCAATACCCACACAAAGTCGCTCGCAGATGACGTTGAATACGAAATCAAGATGCGCCTTGACGTTTCGCCCGAGCACATCGAGGGCAGAGCAACAGGCTGGATTCTCCTTGATTACGGCACGGTTATCGTTCACGTATTCCAGCATCAGGACAGAGAATACTACAATCTCGAAAGACTCTGGGCAGATGCTCAGAAGCTCGATTTGAGTGATGTTATTACTCCGGAATAAATTTCATTTAATATAAGGTTGAATTTGAAAGGAAGCTAATGCAAAATGGCTCAGTATGAATTTAAAAATGTAGAAAAAAAGTGGCAGGATATATGGGATAAAAACAAGACCTTTGAATGCACAGAGGATTATTCAAAGCCCAAGTTCTATGCTCTTGTTGAATTCCCCTATCCGAGCGGTGCGGGTATGCACGTCGGCCACATCAAGGCTTATTCGGGTCTTGAAGTTGTTTCAAGAAAGAGAAGACTCGAGGGCTATAACGTTCTTTTCCCCATCGGCTTTGACGCTTTCGGTCTCCCCACCGAAAACTACGCCATCAAAACCAACACTCACCCCAGACAGGTTACCGATAACAACATCGAAAGATTCACCGATCAGCTCCGCAAGGTAGGCTTCTCATTTGACTGGTCAAAGGTTGTTGACACAACTCAGGAGGACTACTATAAGTGGACTCAGTGGATTTTCCTTAAGATGTTCGAACACAACCTTGTTTTCAGAGATAAGACTCTCGTTAACTATTGTCCCCACTGTAAGGTTGTTCTTTCAAACGAAGATTCGCAGGGCGGAAAGTGCGATATCTGCCACAGCGACATCGTTCAGAAGTCAAAGGATGTCTGGTATCTCCGCATCACCGAATATGCGGATAAACTCCTTGAAGGTCTCAAGGAAGTTGACTATCTTCCCAACATAAAGCTTCAGCAGGAAAACTGGATAGGCAAATCAACAGGCGCATTCGTTAACTTCGCTGTTAACGGCACCGATGAAATGCTCAGGATTTACACAACAAGACCTGACACTCTCTTCGGCGTAACCTTTATGGTTATGGCTCCCGAGCATCCCCTTATCGATAAGTATGCTGACAAAATCGGTAATATGGATGAGGTTGAGGCTTACAGAGAGATGTGCAGCAAGAAGTCCGCATTCGAGAGAACTCAGCTTGTCAAGGATAAGACGGGTGTCAGACTCAGCGGCTTCACCGCAACCAACCCCGTCAACGGCAAGGAAGTTCCCATTTATATTTCCGGCTACGTTATGATGGGCTACGGTACGGGCGCAATCATGGCTGTTCCCGCTCACGACCAGCGTGACTACGAATTTGCAAAGAAGTTCGGTATCGACATTATCGAAGTTATCAAGGGCGGCGACATTGACGTTGAAGCCTATACCGGTGACGGCGAAATGGTTAATTCCGGCTTCCTCAACGGCATGACAAACAAGAAGGATTCAATCGAAAAGATGGCAGAATTCCTTCAGGAAAAGGGTATCGGCGAAAAGGGTGTTCAGTATAAGATGAACGACTGGGCATTCAACCGCCAGAGATACTGGGGCGAGCCTATCCCCATCGTTCACTGCCCCCATTGCGGAATTGTTCCCGTGCCCTATGAAGAGCTTCCGCTCAGACTCCCCGCAGTTGAGAATTTCGAACCCGGTACAGACGGCGAAAGCCCCCTTGCAAAGATTGATTCTTACGTGAATTGCACCTGCCCCAAGTGCGGTCAGGCTGCAAAGCGTGAGACCGACACAATGCCTCAGTGGGCAGGCTCATCGTGGTATTTCCTTCGCTACATCGACCCCCACAACAACGAAACATTCGCAGATAAGGAAAAACTCAAGTACTGGATGCCCGTTGACTGGTATAACGGCGGTATGGAGCACGTTACAAGACATCTTATCTATTCAAGATTCTGGTATAAATTCCTCTATGACCTCGGTGAAGTTCCCGTTTCCGAGCCTTACGCAAAGAGAACCGCTCAGGGTCTTATCCTCGGCCCCGACGGCGAAAAGATGTCGAAGTCAAAGGGCAACGTTGTTGACCCCAACACAGTTGTTGACGAGCTTGGCGCAGACGTTCTCAGAACCTACGTTCTCTTTATGGGCGACTACGAAAAGGCTGCACCCTGGAGTGAAACAGCAGTCAAGGGCTGCAAGAGATTCATCGACAGAGTATGGGGTATGCTTGATATCGTTGCCGACGGCGACAGCTACTCAAAGGAGCTTGAAAGCGCATTCCATAAGACAATCAAGAAGGTTACAAGCGACATCGAAAACCTCAAGTACAACACCGCTATTGCAGCTCTTATGACTCTCACCAACGAGATTTACTCAAAGGGCGCAATCAACAAGGCAGAGTTCAAGACATTCATCACTCTTCTCAATCCTTTCGCTCCTCACATCACCGAAGAAATCTGGGAAGTGCTCGGCTTTGACGGAATGCTCAATCAGACAAGCTGGCCTTCATATGACGAAGCAAAGTGCGTGGACAGCGAAATCGAAATTGCAGTTCAGATTAACGGCAAGGTCAGAGAGAAGCTTGTTATTGCCGCAGAAGCAACTCAGGAAGAGGCTCTTGCCGCAGCAAAGGCACTCGATAAGATTGCAGAGGCAATCAGCGGCATGACAATCGTTAAAGAACTCTATGTAAAGGGTAGACTTGTAAATATCGTTGTCCGTCCGTAAAAAATTCATATATTATATGTTGACAAGCAGGTACATGTTATAGTATAATAGCTGACAAGCTATGAAAATTAGTCCCTGTATTTAAACGAGGGGAGGGAATACATTGAGTCAGGTAAAAGTTAAGGAAGGCGAGTCACTCGAGAACGCACTCAGAAGATTCAAAAGACAGACTTCAAGAGACGGCGTTATCCAGGAGGTTCGCAAAAGAGAACACTATGAGAAGCCTTCGGTAAAGAGAAAGAAGAAGTCAGAGGCTGCTCGTAAGCGTAAGTTTAAATAATTAAATCTTACCGAAAAGAAACCCACTCCCGATTTGTTGAGAGTGGGTTTTTGATTACACAAAAATTAAAGGCGGGGTGTTTACCCCGCCAAAACTATTTTATTTTTTCTTATTGAAAAGATATGCCTGAACAACGGGGAAATAAACTTCGTTATTTGTCATAAACGCCACAGCCTTTGTGGGGATATCGATATTATCGATTGTTTCGCCATCCTCGATGAAGGAGTCGCAGCCGTAAACAAGCACGGGAACATCTGCTGCCGAGTGGCTGCCCGAAGTCCATGTGTAAGTGCCGTCACCGTTGGGAGTAACTGCGCCCGTTTCGTGGTCAGCGGTGATAACGATAAGAGTGTGACCGTCTTTTTCTGCAAAGTCAATAGCTTTGCTGATTGCTTTGTCGAATTCAAGAACGGCTGTCATTGCACCGTCACCATCCTGCGAGTGCGAACACTTGTCGATGTGAGCGCCTTCAACCATAAGGAAGAAACCGTCCTCATCGTCATCAAGGATGTCAAGAGCTTCAACAGTGAGCTCGGAGAGGGTGGGCTGGTCGCCGTTGTCGAGGCCCTGCCACATAGTGTTGCAGTCAAACTGACCGATTGATTTCTGACCCGCCTCAAGAGCTTTGACCTGGCTGAGGGTTGAAACATATTCTTTGTTGTTTGCTGCGCAAGCTTCTTTTGTTACGATGCCTTCATCAATAGCACCCCAGATAAGGTCGATGTCGGAGGCAACCTGGTCTGCAAAAAGTTCGGCAGCCATATCTCTGTCCCTTTCGTGAGCAGAGAATGATGCGGGAGTTGCGCCTGTAACAGCGTCGCTTGTAACAACGCCTGTGCTCATACCGCGTGTCATAGCAATCTCGGTGATTGAAGCGGGAGTGCCGATTACTTCAAGAGGGTCGGTGGGATAAACGCCGACATATCCGTTCATTGTTCTGCCGCCTGTTGCAAGGGCTGTGCCGCCTGCGGCGGAATCGGTAACAAGGTTACTTGCGGAACGGGTTCTCGAAAAGCCGTGGTAATCTGTTCTTTCGAGCATTTCGAGCTTGACATTGTGCTTGTTCTGAGTTGAGTAAAGGTGATTCCAACCCATACCGTCGCCGATCATAATGATAACATTATCAATTTCAGCGGCTTCCTCGGCGGGTGCAACAAAAACAAGACCCAGCGCCGAAGTGATAGTGATAACGATTGACATAATGAATGATACAATCTGTGCCATTAAAAACACTCCTTTTTACAATTTAGTTTATTTTATCAAATATAAACGGACGTGTCAAACAAAATTTAACAAAAAACACCGCAGATTCGCAATGAATCCGCGGTGCTGTTTGTTATTTAGTTGTTATCTTTTCTGGGGGTTCTGCCGCCTTTGTCGCCCTTGAAATCCCTTCTGGGCTTTCTGGGAGCATCTGAAACGGTGTTTTCGGGAACAAGTCCTTCAACCTCGATGAGAGCCTCACGGCGTGAGAAGTTGAGTCTGCCCTGATCATCCTTGGGAAGAACCTTAACGATAACCTCGTCGCCGACTGTAACGGCATCTTCAACCTTCTCAGTTCTCTTAACGTCGAGCTGGCTGATGTGAACCATACCTTCTTTGCCGGGAGCGATTTCAACGAATGCGCCGAAGCTCATAAGGCGGGTTACAACGCCTTTGTAGATTGCGCCGACTTCGGGGTCGTTAGCGATTGTTTCAACGATTGAGATTGCTCTTCTTGCATCGTCGATATCGGTTGATGAAACAAAGATGTTACCGTCTTCCTGAACGTCGATCTTACAGTTGCATTCAGCGCAGATCTTCTGGATAACCTTGCCCTGCTTGCCGATAACGTCGCCGATCTTTTCGGGGTCAATCTTTGTTGTGAGCATCTTGGGAGCCCACTTTGAAAGCTCTGCTCTGGGTTCGGGGATAACGGGAAGCATGATTTCGTCAAGAATATAGCATCTTGCGGTGTAAGTCTTGTCGAGAGCTTCTCTGATGATTGCGGGGGTAAGACCGTGAACCTTGAGGTCCATCTGGATTGAAGTGATACCCTTCTTTGTACCTGCAACCTTGAAGTCCATATCGCCGAAGAAGTCTTCAAGACCCTGGATATCAACCATTGTCATGAAGCGGTCGCCTTCTGTGATAAGACCGCAGGAGATACCTGCAACGGCAGCCTTGATGGGAACACCTGCTGCCATAAGTGAAAGTGTTGAACCGCAGACTGAACCCTGTGAGGTTGAGCCGTTTGATGAAAGAACTTCGGAAACAACACGGATTGTGTAGGGGAATTCTTCAACTGAGGGAAGAACGGGGATGAGTGAACGCTCTGCGAGTGCACCGTGACCGATTTCTCTTCTGCCGGGGCCTCTGGAGGGCTTTGTTTCGCCGACTGAGTATGAGGGGAAGTTGTAGTGGTGCATATATCTCTTGGATTCTTCTTCGTCAAGACCGTCGAGAAGCTGAGCGTCGCTCATGGGTCCGAGAGTTGTTATTGAAAGAACCTGAGTCTGGCCTCTGGTGAACATACCCGAGCCGTGAACTCTGTCGAGAAGGTCAACCTCTGCGTTAAGAGGACGGATTTCGTTGATACCTCTGCCGTCAACGCGCTTGCCGTCATCAAGAAGCCAGCGGCGGACAACATACTTCTGAACCTTGTAGAGGCATTCTTCAATCTTAACCTCCATATCGGGATAGATTTCGTCGAACTTCTCGTGAACCTTATCGTAAACGGGCTTAAGGCGCTCGTCACGGATTCTCTTATCGTCTGTATCAAGAGCAAAGCGGATGTCTTCGATTGCGAAATCCTTGATTGCTTCGTACATTTCGGGATCGGGATCGTTTGAGGGGAAGTCAACCTTTTCCTTGCCGCACTCTTCCTTAATCTTGTTGATGAACTCAACGATTCTCTGGTTTTCCTTGTGTGCGAACATGATGCCGTCGTACATATCGTCATTGGAAACTTCGTTTGCACCTGCTTCGATCATTGCAACAAGCTCGCTTGTTGAAGCAACGGTAACATACATTTCGCTCTTTGCTCTCTGTTCGAGAGTGGGGTTGATAACGTACTGACCGTCAACAAGACCGACAACAACGCTTGAAACGGGGCCGTCCCAGGGGATTTCTGAAATTGAGATAGCAATTGAAACGCCGAGCATAGCAGCGATTTCGGGCTGGCAGTCAGGGTCAACAGACATAACTGTTGCAACAACGCCTACGTCGTTTCTCATATCCTTGGGGAAAAGGGGACGGATGGGTCTGTCGATAACACGTGATGCAAGAGTAGCTTTTTCGCTTGCCTTGCCTTCACGTCTCTGGAATGAGCCGGGGATGCGGCCTACTGAATAGAGTTTCTCTTCGTAGTCAACCGAAAGGGGGAAGAAGTCAACGCCCTCTCTGGGTTTTGCAGCCATAGTAGCTGTGCAGAGCACGTTTGTTTCGCCGTAGCGGACAAGGCATGCGCCGCCTGCAAGCTGAGCCATTTTGCCTACTTCAACAACAAAAGG
>JAZNFD010000136.1:0-1837 GCA_045588975.1 Acutalibacteraceae bacterium
CCGCCGAGCTTGTCGCTCTTTTCGTAAATGGTAACCTTATGACCGCGCTTTGCACAAACGATAGCTGCTTCCATGCCGCCGATACCGCCGCCGATAACAGCAATCTTCTTTGATTTCTTTGCGGGTTTGATGTTATATTTCTTTGACTGCATTGTCTGGGGATTCAGTGCGCAGCGTGAAAGACCCATTGTGTCTGTGAGATCCTGAGTGTTTGCGTGACCCTTTGATGATGAGAAGTTGAAGCAAGCGCTGTGGCAGCAGATGCAAGGCTTGATGTCTTCGATTCTGTCTTCGAGAATCTTTGTGATCCATTCGGGGTCGGTAAGGAACTGACGTGCAACGCCGACACCGTCTATTAAGCCGTCTGCAACCGCTTTTGCACCGACATCAGGTTCCATACGTCCCGCACAAACAACGGGAATATCAACGAACTTTTTGATGTGTGCAACATCTTCAAGGTTGCAGTTCTGAGGCATATACATGGGGGGATGTGCCCAGTACCATGAGTCATATGTACCGTTATCTGCGTTAAGCATATCGTAGCCTGCATCCTGAAGATACTTTGCAGCCTTTTCGGATTCAGGCATAGCACGGCCGACTTCTGTGTAGTCTTCGCCGGGCATTGCGCCTTCGCAGAAGCCCTTCATCTTTGACTCAACCGAGTAACGGAGAGATACGGGATAATCGTTGCCGCAAGCCTCTTTGATAGCTTTGACAACTTCAACTGCGAAACGGTATCTGTTTTCGAAGTTTCCGCCGTATTCGTCAGTACGCTTGTTGAAGAATTCGATTGCAAACTGGTCAAGAAGATAGCCTTCGTGAACAGCGTGAACTTCAACGCCGTCAACACCTGCATCGCGGCAGAGCTTTGCGGTCTTTGCGAATGCTTCGATGATTTCGTGAATCTGCTCTTTTGTCATTTCGGGGCAGATGATGTCGTGTGCCCAACGTGAGGGCTGGGGGCTGGGTGAAGCAAGCTCGTGTGAAGTGTCAAGAATAGGCTTCACGAGAGCGCGTGTGAATTTATTTCTGTGAAGAGGTGCAACAAGCTCGGTGATAGCCCATGAACGGCCCATACCTGCTGTGAGCTGAACGAAAAGCTTTGCGCCTGTCTTATGGATTTCATCCATAAATACTTTGAGGTCTTCAAACATCTTGGGATTCTGCCAGAGCCACTTGCCCCAGAATGTGTCGCGGAGAGGTGCGATACCGGGGATGATAAGACCGACGTTGTTGTTGGCTCTTTCAAGGAAAAGCTTTGCAGCTTCCTTGTCGAAGTGACAGCCGCCGAGTTCAAACCAACCGAAAAGCGATGTGC
This sequence comes from Acutalibacteraceae bacterium, assembly GCA_045588975.1. Classification (GTDB taxonomy): domain Bacteria; phylum Bacillota; class Clostridia; order Oscillospirales; family Acutalibacteraceae; genus CAG-177. The sequence goes on from JAZNFD010000136.1 coordinate 1,319, forward strand.
CGCCCATGGGACACATAACGATTCTGTTTTTGATTTCTACGTTGCCTATTTTCCAGGGGGTAAATAAGGCTTCGTACTGCTTGTTCATCGAAAACACTTCCTTCTCAATATTTGTGTTAACATAAATAACCACTATATATAATAAAATAAATGTCGCTCTGTGTCAAGCCGTTATTAAAATCTTTGCAGTTAAAATGGAGGTAAAATCAAAAACCGTTGATTGTCCGATTACTGAACAATATTTTTATCAAATGTACAAATACGTCTTTTTTGCTTGAAAACCGAAAGTACTTATAATATAATTTTCATATAAAATAAATTGGAGGGATTTTTATGAACCCTGAATACCCCAATCTTTTGTCGCCCGGAAAAATCGGCAAGGTCGAGCTTCGCAACAAAACGGTTATGGCGGCAATGGGCATGAGCCAGAGCGACGGTGGATTTGTCAACAAAGCCGTTCTCAATCACTATGCCGAAAGAGCAAAAGGCGGAGTCGGTGCGATTATTGTTGAGGTTACC
>JAZNFD010000137.1:0-7249 GCA_045588975.1 Acutalibacteraceae bacterium
TCATTTCACGGAATGCAGCAATTCTATCTGTTTCAAAGAACATGTGCTCTGTACGTGTAAGACCGATACCTTCTGCTCCAAGTTCGCGTGCTTTTTTTGCATCAGCAGGTGTATCTGCGTTTGTTCTAACCTTAAGTGTTCTGAATTCGTCAGCCCAACCCATGATTGTTCCGAAGTTACCGGAAATCTCAGCGTCTACTGTGGGGATGATACCGTCGTAGATGTTACCTGTTGAACCGTCGATTGAAATCTCTGAGCCTTCAACGAAGGTCTTGCCTGCAAGAACGAACTTCTTGTTTTCTTCGTCCATTGCGATTTCCTGGCAGCCTGATACACAGCAGGTACCCATACCACGAGCAACAACAGCTGCGTGTGATGTCATACCGCCACGTACTGTAAGGATACCCTGAGCAGCCTTCATACCTGTGAAGTGCACAGGTAATGTCTCAAGACAAACAAGGATAACCTTCTCGCCCTTTTCCTTCCATGCAACTGCGTCTTCAGCTGTGAATACAACCTTACCGCAAGCAGCACCGGGAGAAGCACCGAGGCCCTTACCGATGGGAGTTGAAGCCTTGAGAGCCTTAGTGTCGAACTGAGGATGAAGGAGAGTGTCGAGGTTTCTGGGGTCGATCATAGCAACAGCCTTCTTCTCATCGATCATGCCTTCGTCAACGAGGTCACAAGCGATCTTGAGAGCAGCCTTTGCAGTTCTCTTACCGTTTCTTGTCTGAAGCATATAGAGCTTGCCGTCTTCAACAGTGAACTCCATATCCTGCATATCTCTGTAGTGATCCTCGAGGATTGCGCAAACTTCGTTGAACTGCTTGAAAGCCTCGGGGAACTTTTCAGCCATTTCAGCGATGGGCATCGGAGTACGAACGCCTGCAACAACATCTTCACCCTGTGCGTTGGTGAGGAACTCACCCATGAGACCCTTTTCGCCTGTTGCGGGGTCACGTGTGAAAGCAACGCCTGTACCGCAGTTGTCACCCATGTTACCGAAAGCCATCATCTGAACGTTGACAGCTGTACCCCATGAGTAGGGAATATCGTTGTCACGGCGGTAAACGTTAGCACGGGGGTTGTCCCATGAACGGAAAACAGCCTCAACAGCGCCCATGAGCTGCTCTTTGGGATCAGCGGGGAAATCCTTGCCGATCTTGTTCTTATATTCAGCCTTGAACTGACCTGCAAGAGTCTTGAGGTCGTCAGCAGTAAGATCAACGTCCTGAGTAACGCCCTTTGCTTCCTTCATCTCGTCGATGAGCTCTTCAAAGTACTTCTTACCAACTTCCATAACAACGTCGGAGTACATCTGAATGAATCTTCTGTAGCAGTCCCAAGCCCAACGGGGGTTGCCGCTCTTAGCTGAGATAGCTTCAACAACTTCTTCATTAAGACCGAGGTTGAGGATTGTGTCCATCATGCCGGGCATTGATGCGCGAGCACCTGAACGAACTGAAACGAGAAGGGGATTTTCCTTAACGCCGAACTTTTTGCCTGTGATTTCTTCCATCTTAACGATGTATTCCATGATCTGAGCCTGGATTTCATCGTTGATCTTCTTGCCGTCCTCATAGTACTTTGTGCAAGCTTCAGTTGAAATTGTGAAGCCCTGGGGAACGGGGAGACCGATCTTTGTCATTTCTGCAAGGTTTGCGCCTTTGCCGCCGAGAGTGTTACGCATTGAAGCGTCGCCTTCGGAGAACAAATAAACATACTTGTACATTGGAATCTACCTCCATAAAAAATTATAAACATTATTAATGGGCACAGTCCGCCGGTGACGGAATGAACCATTTATGATTATAGCAGATACAAAAACAAATTTCCATATATTTTTAAGAAAATATAATAAATTTTCTTGTTGGTTTTTTAGTAACTATTTACATATCGGGTCGGAATGGGCGGATTTATGCGGAATATATTGAAACGGTGTGTGATAATAGTGTATAATTAAGAGCAGAGTTAAAAATGCAAAATTTAAAATTAAGGGTCTGCGACGCTTATTATACGTCTCTCCTTCAGTCCTACGGACAGCTTCCTCGTCAGAGGAAGCCCAAAAAGGAAAGCAAGATTATCGCAGTAAAATTCTACTGTACCGAGACTTTCTGTTCAGGCTCCCTCTGACGAGGGAGAGAACCTCAGCTTTTGCGGAGCAATAAAAACAAACAACCGAGTCGCCGTACCCTACGCTTTCACAGAAAAAATCCGAAACTTTTTGTTTTTCCTTGACATTTACATTGGGTGAAATATTAAAATAGCCCCGAAAGGAGGTCGGTTTTATGAAAATGAAGGAAGTAATTGAGAAAACGGGACTGACCGACAGAGCGGTAAGGCTTTACATTGACGAGGGACTTGCCCTGCCTGCCATCGAGGAATCATACAGCGGAAGAAAAAGCATCGACTTCTCCGAAAGCGATGTTGAACGGCTGAAAAATGTTGCGCTTCTCCGCAAAGCGGGATTTTCGATTGCCGATATAAAAAGTATAGTCGACGACAATTCGACCGCAAAAAACATTATCGAAAAATTCATTGAGCAGACAGAAACCAACATCGCTCACGAAACAGAAATCGTTGAAAAACTCAAAGGAATTTCGTTTGATGAAGACGTAACACTCGAAACAATATGCAGCTCTCTCTCCGAAACGGTTGAGGAAAAAGAAGTGCCGAGTGAAGATATAAAGATGACCGTGAAAGAAATGTTTGGAAATATTGCCGCTATAATATTTGCGCTTTTTCAGTTTGTCTTTGCAGCTTTTGTTTTCACTTTTATTTTGACAGATATTCTTAACTTTAGATTTATTAACATAGACATCAAAGGGATTGGCGCTTTATTTGTCCATACCTGTTGGCTCATTATTATTATTTCATCAGCAGTAATCATAGTAAAAAATATAAAAAAGTTCTTTTTCAAACAATACAAAAGCATTGCGAAACATTTAACTGCTCTCTTGCTTACTCTCACTGTATTTTTAAATGTAACAGTTTGTCCCCTTTCGTTGATTCTCGGCATTTTCGGAATACATCCGTTTTATTCAAAAACAACAAACCCCGACAATTATCTGACGTTGGACAGAACACTCGAAGAATTTGACGAGTACGGCTATATGGATTCTTTTTTCGAGGTTTTCCCCAGAAATATACCGTTGAGTGCCAAGAAAAAATATCCAGATTCAATTCACTATTTTTATGAATTCCATTCTTGTTGGGATTGGTATATCGGTTCATATGATTTCTGTGCGGAATGGGTTCTGCCTTCTGACGAGTATGAAGAAACAATAAACAATTTACCCGGAGATTTTCTGTTGGAAAATTCACTTGCGCACATTTCCCAAATAGAAAAAACCGACAACATGACCGATGAAATGCACAAAAATCATATTTCATATCTCACAAAATCTGCAATTGAATCAAACCGATACAAAATAACGCAAAAAGGCGATTGGACTATGGTATATTACATAAACGATATTCGTTTTAAAGGTGAGGATTCAAAAACAGAAATAAGTGAAAAAGAAAAGAATTATGAAAAATCAGGGGATGAATTTGCCATTGAAACATGGGTAACAGATGAATATCACATAACATATGACTTACTGATTTGCGCTTTCAATAGCAAAGAGCAAAAGGTGAGATATATTGCTTCACAGATTTGCGGACACGAAAGAGACAAAGACGGCCCGTATTACCTCTCCCTCGACTGGTAACATCACTCTTGAAAAAATTAATAGTATGATATATAATCGGTGTGGATTAATTCCGCACCGATTTTTATATCAGGTTCAAGTTTGCTTTGTTTTGCCTTCCCCTTGAGGGGAAGGTGTCGCACAGCGACGGATGAGGTGATTGCCGCAAGGCAATTATTATATAATTTCAATGCTTGATTTTTATGCTTCGCATCCACCTCATCACCGTCTATGACGGAGCTTCTCCTCAAGGAGAAGCCCTAACAACAAAATTCTGCTGTCAATTCAAAAATATACGGTCGTGTTTTATGGAAATACTAACTTTATCTCTCTTCTGCCTTGCGCTGATGATATGCATTGTCCTTGACTTGTCGGTGCTTTATGCACTTGCGGCGGGGCTTGTTATCTTCTGCGCTTACGCAAAAATCAAAAAGCACTCTTTCAAGGCAATAATCAAGATGATTTTTGACGGAATCAAAACCTCAAAAAACATTCTGATCGTCTTTCTGATTGTCGGCGTACTGACCGCAACGTGGCGCGCAAGCGGAACAATTCCGTTCATCATCTGCTCCGCGGTGAAACTGATAAATCCGAATATTCTTGTGCTGATGATTTTCCTGCTGTGCTGCGGTGTTTCGTTCCTTATGGGCACGTCATTCGGCTCGGCGGCGACAATAGGTGTCATCTGCATGACGATGGCGCATTCAATGAATATCAATCCCGTTATCGCAGGCGGCGCAATGCTTTCGGGCGTGCTTTTCGGCGACAGGTGCTCCCCCGTTTCGACAAGTGCGCTGCTTGTTTCAGAGTTGACAAAAACCGATATTTTCACCAACATAAAAAATATGTTCCGTACGGCAGCAATCCCCTTTCTGCTGACCTGCGGTGTGTATCTGATTCTCGGATTTTCCGCTGACAGCGGCGGCGAAGTACCCGACCTGAACGCTCTTTTTTCAAAAGAATTCAGCCTGCATTGGCTTTCGGTCATTCCCGCAGTTGTTATACTCACCCTTTCGCTTCTGAAAGTAAAAGTCAAGTTTGCAATGCTTGCAAGCATCGTTTCGGCAGTTATCGTCAGCATTTTTGTTGAGGACGCAGAAATTCCGTGGCTTCTGCGTACGATGATTTTCGGCTTCGAAGCGGAAAACGCAGAAATCAGCCGTATGATTAACGGCGGCGGTCTTGTTTCGATGCTGAATGCGGCGGCGATAGTCTGCCTTTCGTCGGCATATTCGGGTATTTTTGCCGCAACGGGACTTCTTGATTCGCTGAAAGAAAAAACCGATGCGCTGAGCAAAAAAATAACACCCTTCGGCGCAACGATGGTAACATCAATCTTCACCTCACTCATTTCCTGCAACCAGACTCTGGCAATCATCCTCGCCCATCAGCTTTGCGAGGGCAACGAAAAGGATGCGGGCAAGGCGGCAATCAACCTCGAAAACTCGGCGGTTGTTATTTCTCCGCTTGTGCCGTGGTCGATAGCAGGCGCAGTACCGCTTGCATCGTCGGGCGCACCGACGGCATCGCTTCTTGCGGCGTGCTACTTATATATTCTGCCGATATTCACATTTATTGTTTCACTCATAAAACACAGAAAGGATAAGAAAAATGAACAGAATCACAAGCTTTACGGTTGACCACGACCTTCTGACAGAGGGCATCTACGTTTCACGCATCGACGGCGACATCACCACCTATGACCTGAGAACAAGAGTCCCCAATTCGGGCGATTTTATGGACACAACAACGGCGCACACCGTTGAGCATATGTTTGCAACATTCGTGAGAAATTCCGAGATAAAAGACGACGTTATTTACTTCGGACCGATGGGATGCAGAACGGGATTCTATCTGCTCGTCCGCAATGCCGATAACGCAAAAGTCCTTGAAATCACAAAGAAAATCCTTGCCGATATCATCGCATATGACGGTGAAGTTTTCGGCAACACCCGCAAGGAATGCGGCAACTATCTTGACCTTGACCTTGCAAAGGCAAAGGAAGAATGCAGAAGATATCTCAAGGCTCTTGAGGCAGAGCAGACATTTGAATACAAGGCATAAAAAGATGGTCGGATTTCATCAACGAAATCCGACCGTTATGATTTTTATTTTGTTACCTTTTCTGCTTCTGCCTGCTCGAACTTGATTGCATTCTTACCCTTGTGACGGTAAGGTACAAACTTGATGAAGATATAAGCGAGAAGTGCGCCGACAGAGTTGAGAACGATGTCGGCCATAGTGTCCATAATGGGCCAACGCTCGGGGACGATGGGGTCAAAAAGGGTAAGCTCCTTGGGAGTGCCGAGTGCAAGCTCAAGCGACCAATGCTGTGCATCGCCGGGATATCCACCCATCATACCGGCAATCTGATCAAAGCCGAATTCAAAGAGCTCCCAGCAGGTTGATGCAAGGAACGAAAATCCGACGGATGCGAGAAGGATGAGAGTCATGGGAGCGGTTGATTTTCTTGCTTTGAGAATAGCGCATACGATTTCGTAGCCGAAGAATACGCAGGCACCGCCGCCGATAAAGTGGAGAGCAACGTCCCACCATCTGAAATCATAATAAAGGTTGAGGAATTTGCCGCCGAACGAGCCGCACCAGATCATAAGCATAAGTGCTGACTGGAAGCCCGATGCAACGTGACGGAAAATGCTCTTTTTGGGGAAAAGCATAAAAATTTCCCACGCAAATGTGCAGAGGAAGTTTGCGCCGACCTGAAGAGGGTCGGTGATATCAAATGCTTCGCCCTCTGCGGGGAAAAAGCCTTTGATAAAAGCAAAAAGAAGAGTTGCTCTGAGAATCCACCAGAAAACGAATCTGTAGGTAGGGCAATTGTCTTTTAATCGCTGGATATATTCTTTCATATTATCTTTCTCCGTTCATAGGTTTGTCGCTTAAGTATATCAATATTTTCTCTCTGTGTCAACAACAGTTTGCTTTTATTACAGAAGTGTGATATTATATAATACGTTGAATCTGTCTGAAAAAGGAGCATATTATGACACAGAAGCTTTACTACGAAAACCAATATATAAAGGATTTTACCGCAACGGTTGTTTCCTGCACCGAAGGCAAGAGAGGCTTCGAGGTTATCCTTGACAAAACCGCATTCTTCCCCGAGGGCGGCGGTCAGCCGGGCGATACGGGTTTCATCGGCAATTCAGAGGTTATCGACACCGTTGAAAGCGGTGAGGATGTTATTCACATCTGTAAAGAAGCCGTTTCGGGCGAAGTTAAATGCAGACTCGATTTCGAAAAAAGATTCTCGAATATGCAGGAGCACACGGGAGAGCATATTTTCTCGGGTATAATACACGCCATGTGCGGCTGCGACAACGTCGGATTTCATATGGGCGAGCATAACGTGACGGTTGATTTCAACTGCGTTATTACTCAAGAGCAGCTTGACGAAGCGGAAAGACTTTCAAACGAAGCAATCTATAAAATCATTCCCGTTGAGACGATTTATCCGACAGATGACGCCCTTTGCAACTACGATTACAGAAATAAAAAGGAAATCAAGGGGCAGATGCGTCTGACACGCATTGAAG
>JAZNFD010000138.1:0-5424 GCA_045588975.1 Acutalibacteraceae bacterium
AGGCAAATGGAACGGCGGATTTGCACCCTACGGCTACAAACTCGAAAAAGGTGAACTTAAAATTGCCGAAGATGAGGTTGAGGTTATAAAATTTATCTTTGATAAATTTGTCCATACCACTATGGGTGCAACAGGTATTGCGGACTATCTTAATAAACACGGCATAAAGAAGAAACAGCGCCAGAAAACTCATCGTGACAGTTTTTCTCCGCACTTTATAAAAAGTGTTCTTGACAATCCTGTCTACTGCGGAAAAATTGCATATCAAAGAAGAAAAACCGAGAAAATTCCCGGTCAGAGAGGTGCATCCCATATCGTAAAGCAAGATAAATACCTGCTTTTTGACGGAATTCACGAAGCAATTGTATCAGAAGCCGAATGGGAAGCTGCTCATCAGAAACGGCTTGAAACAGGCAAAAAATGTGAAAAGGTTCACGATTTAGAACACGAACACATACTATCCGCCATTCTTCGTTGTCCGGTATGCGGAGCAGGTCTTTACGGAAATCCGAACAGAAAGAAAAAAGAAGACGGTTCACGTTACAAGGATTATTACTGCTACCGCTGTAAGCACAGAAAAGATGTTGACGGTAAGCGCTGTGATTACAGAAAACAGTGGAATCAGGAAACGGTCAACGATGCCGTTACGGAGATAATCAAAAACCTTATTCATAATCCGAAATTTGAATCTGCTATCCGAAAAAAGATTGAATCGAGCGTTGACACCGCAGCACTTGAAGCGGAAATCGAAGCTCTCAACAAACAATTAAAACAGCAAATCGGAGCAAAAAACAAGCTCGGTCAACAGATGGATAATCTTGATGTCAATGATAAGCATTATGACAGCAAATACGACGATATGCAGAAACGTCTGGACAGGCTTTATGAAGAAATCGACAGCATTGAATATGAGATTTCAACAATTCAGAACAGAATAGACTCTATCATTCAGCAGAAAATTTCAGGAGACAATGTTTATCGGTATCTCTTGTATTTTGATAAGCTTTATGATAAATTTACAGATATGGAAAAGAAGCAGTTTATGGACAGTTTTATCGACCGAATTGAAATCTATGAAGATATACTCCCGAGTGGTAGATTTTTAAAGAGCATTCACTTTAAATTCCCTATCTTCTACGAGGGTGAAGAAATCATCGGTCTGCGTTGGGACAAAGATACAACAGTCGAGACGGTTGTTCTTTTGTCCAAACTCAACACAAAGCATCATATCGAGATTGATTTGGATACGGATGAGCTGGGTTTGACCGATGCGGAGAAGAAAGACACCTATCAGGAAATCAAAGATTATGTGCTTGAGCACAGCGGCTTGAAAGTCAGCAGCTTGTATATCGCACAGGTAAAACAGAAGTGCGGTATCATCGAGCGTGATAATTATAACAAGCCAAAGTCTGAAGATGCAAGACAACCCAAATGCCCGGCAAATAAAGAAAAAGCTATCAAAGAAGCGTTAAAACACTTCGGAATGATAAAATAAATATAAATTTTCGCTTTTGCGCAGTTATTCACAAGCAAATAAATACATTAGCACAAAAAATCTCCTATGGCAGCTTTTATCCTGCCATAGGAGATTTTTATTTTCTTTTGTCGGAGCGATCCTTATTCAATCAAAAGATATCATAGTAACTCTGAGGTATTATTTTTGTAAGACGGAAAATCTTCTTGAAGAATGCAATAATCTTCTGGAAGAAACCGGCTTTTGAATTCATTGTCTGCTCAGCTGAAGAAATTTTATTTCCTTCCGCATCACAGATTGTTGCCGTGAAAACAGTTGAACCGCTTGATTCGGGGGTAATCGTACAGGTTGAACCGTCCTCTGAAACCGAATAACTGAAGCTGTCGTTTGATGCTGTCCATTCAACATAACCGCCCTTGGGGATGTTTGCTGTGTCGGCGTGAAGAATTATGCTGTCGCCATAACTGATGGTTGTTGTTGAAGGTTTGCGGATAGCAACACTGCCTTTCACAATCTCAAAATCGGATTCGTCTTCCTCATCATCTTCTGATGCAAGAGTCAGAACACCGACAGTGTTTTCGTCAACGTCGCCGAAGGTGTATTCTTCGTCAAGATAAGTGAACACTGCGTTGTCAACGAGAGGAGTGATTGTTACCTGTTCAACACCTTCAGGAATTTCAAACACCACTCTTTCGCCGTTTTCGAACTCCCCATCCATATGATACATAGTTGCACCGCTTACAGTAATGGTATCAAGCTCTGCATAAATACTGCGGGTTGCATCATATCCGTCAACAAGGCTGAAATATTCGTGGACACTTCTGAGAGCGATACAATCGATATATCCCATAAATGTGGAATTCGGTGCCTGCAAAACTCTTCCCGTTGCTTCATCCTTATAGAAATATGTTTCACGGGTCGGGAAATTATTATCATAAGCATAAATTCTCGGCTGACCGTCAACCTCTTCATAGCGAAGGAAGTTTATCGCATGACCGCCCTGGTTCTGTTTCCTATAGCCGATTTGCAATGTACCCTTATTATCATACTCATGATTTTTAACATAGTTAACAACTTCGTCCCAGTCTGAATCTATATCATATACATTGTACAGATAATAGCTGCCGCCAGCAACTGTTGAATAATAGGAATAGCTTCCCTGGATTGCCTGATATCTGCAAATGGGTGCGGTAACGGTTCCTGATGAGGGAAGTGTGTATAAATCTGCTTTTTCACTTCCTCCGATAGATTCAATATCAAGCGCTCCGATATGATAGCCTGCGCTGGTAATTGACATACCGAAACAATGGCCTCTTGAATCAGTATCAATGAAGTTATCGAATCTATAAGTTTCTTCACCAAGATTATAGATATCTTCAGGCTTCGGCTCAAAAACAGCAATGAATATCAGATTGTTTGCGGGCATGGCTTCGGGAATTTCGGGAGTCCATCCCGCAAAAACAAATCCTTCTTTTTCGGGTGCATCGGGAACAGGAATTTCCGCACCGTAGTTTACAGTATATTCCTCATGAACCAAATCATCAACCATATATGTTACATCGTAGGATTCGACTCTCAAAACTGCATAAGCAACAATATCCTCTGTTCCCATTATCTCAGGAAGCGGATTGCCGTCTTCGTCTGCCCATTCCACAAAAGTGACGCCGGGTTCTGTTTCGGGTACGGGGTGAACTATTGTTTCACCTTCAGCAAAAGTTTTTGTATCGTATACTTCTCCGCCTGAGGCAAGGTAGTAAGTTACTTTATGTTTAATAGGTGCGGAAGAAATGCTGACATATTTATAGATACTCTCAATTATTTCGCCGTTTTCCGAATAAGATACGAGACTGTTTTCTCCGTCCCATTCAACCGCATTTTCGGGGTTAGTATCTTCCGAAACGATAATGTAAGGAGAGTCATATCCCAAAGCTATATCATTCATAGAATAGATAGCGGTTGTTTCGCCGAAGGATTCAACCGTTGCTGTATCTCTGAAAGCAATGATAACTGCGGCAATGCCGAAGGAGGAATACTCTGGATTTGAGAGGTCTGCCTTTGCGTTAAGCTGAGAGTTTCCGGTTGCATTCAAGTAGCCTTCTGAATAAGCACCGATGGAGTAGTTTTCGGATTTTCCGCCTGTGGCATTGAGCACAGCATCATCGGAGGTTGTTAAGTTGTTTTCTGCAAAGAAGCCGGCTGAAATTCCTTTTGCTTCGCCTGCAACAGCCGTTACCTGTGATGCACCCGAAAAATCGGCTTCATTTGTATGAATACCGTAAGATCCTTCCTGACCATCGCCGGCAACGGCATTTATAACAGTATTTTCGCCTGCGATGATTTTGGTTGCCAAAATACCGTCTGACTCATCACCATCGCCTGATCTTGCGGTGATGGTTGCGTTTTCTTCAAATGCAGCCTGTAAAGCATAAATACCGGCGGAATTTTCACCGTTTGAAGCTGAAGCGGTAATTACCGAATCGTCATTTGCATTTAATGATTCAATTTTTAAAGCAATTGAATTATGAGATATAGAACCGCCTGATTTTACGTTGATTTTTGCTTCATTATAAATGGCAAGGCTTTCGCTTACAATACCGTTTGCGTCACCAAGGCAGTCTTTCGTTTCGGCATCAACGACCGCCTCATTATAAAGTGAAATATTTTTACCATAGATTGCGGCGGCTGCACTTTCGTTTTGTTGGGTAGCAGCGGATATATATCCGTTGTCGGAAACAGTAAGATCTTCTGAAATGAAGATAGCCATAACGCTGCCTGCTATGTTGTCTCCTTCAATATTTCTAACTGCACCGCAGGAAGCAAGGAGCTTTCCGTTGCCGCTTATTTCGATGTTTTCTGCTGCAACAGCATTGTTTGAGCCTGAGTTGCCTTCGGGATAATAATCAGCGCCTTCTTTGATTTCACCGCTGTTGGCGGTAAGCTGAGCATTATCCTTAATGATCAATGCCGAATAATCGTCTTTGCCGGGTCCCTGATAAACAGCTATTGTCCGGCTTATTGAATTGCCTGAAAAAGCGTTAATTTTTGCGTCACCGCTTGCAACGATGTTGCCGGCAACTACGATACCCTTGGTGGTTTTTCCGTTGGGAGAAGAAACGTTGAGAACAGCGTTGTCGGAAACGATCAGATCACCTGTTCGGACATAGAGACCGAAAGCATCATTGCCGTTAATAGCGGTTGAAAATGCGGAGATATTAACAACGGCATTGCCGCTGATTGTTACGCTGTTGTAGGAGTCAACACCAAACTGATCCATCATAACGCTGAGCTTTGCATTATCTGAAACGGTAAGACCGTTGCAATAAATACCGTAGCTTATGTTCGGCAATGATACTTCGGCATCATCCTTGATTGTTAAGGATGAGATTGTAAAAAATCCGCAACTTGCAGTAACTCCGCCAACGATTTTTGCAGAGTCTTCAATAATAATTTCTGCGGGCGAATAAACAATGTAGTTTTCGTTTTCAAAAGTGGCGGAATTAAAGGTGAGCTTACCTGAACCCGTAAAGGTTACAGAGCCCTTGGACGCAAAGCCGAACACTGCATATGATGAATTTTCGCCGATAAGTTCAACAACAAGATTTCCGCCCGAAAGAACGTTGGCGTGGTTTCCTTCCCCGTCAAAAGTGACGCTTTTGCTCAGAGCAGCGTTGTTGAGAGTGAGCACTGCATCTGATGTTTCGGTTGCGGGAGTGAAACGAACGTTGTAGTTTGTTTCATCGGCACCGTCAGTAGTAATGTTGCCTCTTTCATTAATAAGGTAATATCCTGCAGTGATGAGATCGGGGCCTACATACACATCGGATTCGCCGAGATTGTCTGAATCAATGTAGGATGCGGCTGCGCCAACGGAAAAAACACCCGTAAACATAAGGACAGCTAAGAGAACAGAAAAAATTTTTTTGGTTTTCATAATAATACCTCCGTTTTTA
>JAZNFD010000139.1:0-1612 GCA_045588975.1 Acutalibacteraceae bacterium
TCGGGCAGATTGTCATCATCGCGCTGATTCAGATCGGCGGACTCGGATTTATGACGATTGCAACAATGTTTTCAATGCTCCTGAAGCGAAAAATGGGACTGCGCGAACGCGAAATTATGATTGAAAGCATCAACACAGAGCACATCGGCGGAATAAAGAATCTGACCGGAAAAATCGCACTCGGCACGGCAATTTTCGAAGGCGTCGGAGCACTTCTTCTGGCTACAAGGTTCATACCCCGATTCGGCATCGGCAAAGGAATGTGGTATTCCGTTTTTCATTCGGTTTCCGCTTTCTGCAACGCGGGATTTGATTTGATGGGCATAACCGAACCGTACACGTCGCTCACGGGATTTTCGGGCGATGCCGTTGTCATTCTGACCCTTTCCGCTCTTGTTATAATCGGAGGTATCGGCTTCCTCGTCTGGGACGACATCAGCAAACGAAAACTGAAATTCAGATATTATCAGCTTCACACAAAAATCGTACTTACGGTGACGGCAATCCTGCTCGTTTTCCCGACCGTTCTTTTCTTTGTTTTTGAAAAAGATTTTACGAATGAAGGTCTCGGATTCGGTCACGGTCTGCTCAACGCAATATTCGATTCCGTAACCGCAAGAACGGCAGGCTTCAACTCAACCGATACCGCATCGCTTTCCCCCGCAAGCAAAATCCTGACAGTATTTCTTATGTTCATCGGCGGTTCACCCGGCTCAACCGCAGGCGGTATAAAAACAACAACCCTCGCGGTTATTGCAATATCAACCTTCAACGGCATCACCCGCCGCCAGTCAAAGGGTATCTTCGGCAGACGCCTTGAAAAGGATGCAATCCACAAGGCAAGCTCTGTTGTTTTCACAAATATGAGCCTTGCAATCGCAGGCATCATTGCGATTCTCGCGATCCAGCCTGATTTCGAAATTTCAGATGTAATCTTCGAATGCGTTTCGGCAATCGGCACTGTCGGTATGACAACAGGCATCACCCGTGACCTTGCAACGGCATCGCGATTGATTATTGCGTTCCTGATGTTCTGCGGCAGAGTCGGCAGCGTTTCGTTCGCACTTGCCCTTATGGAAAAGAAAGCGGCACCACCAGTTAAAAATCCAAGAGAAAAAATCACGATAGGATAGGTGAATATTATGAAATCATTTCTTATTATAGGTATGGGTCATTTCGGCCATCATCTCTGCACAAAACTTGCGGAAAGAGACTGCGAGATTATGATTGTTGATAAAGAAGAAGAGGCTGTTGAGGATATGCTTCCGTACGTTGTCAGCGCAAAAATCGGCGACTGCACCAACATAGAAGTCCTCAAAACCTTTGATATTCCGTCGTTTGACACCTGCTTTGTCTGCATCGGCGAAAACTTTCAGAACAGTCTTGAAATAACAAGCCTGCTCAAAGAATGCGGCGCAAAAAAGGTTATCAGCAAGGCAGACAGAGATATTCAGGAGAAATTCCTGCTCCGCAACGGTGCGGATGAAGTCATTTATCCCGAAAAGAATATGGCGGAACGATTTGCTGTCAGCGAAAGCAACGAACACGTTTTTGACTATATCAACCTCGGCGGAGATTACTCGATATATGAAATCGACGTTCACGACAGATG
>JAZNFD010000140.1:0-8957 GCA_045588975.1 Acutalibacteraceae bacterium
GAAAGATTTTAAAATGATTTTTGGCGGTTGAGTGAGCAGGAAGGCTGACGCCTTTCAATCACGAAACGCCGAAAAGCGTTGAAAAGACTTGCTTTCAGGCATAGTTCGGATTGCTCCCGTCACTCTGATGTCATTTCGGCATAGAGCATACACATTCCGACTGCGGTTATTGCGGCAGTTTCCGTTCTGAGGATTCGTTTTCCGAGCGAAACGGTTATGCCGCCCGATTGAGTTGCGGCATCGATTTCGTTGAGTTCAAAGCCGCCTTCGGGACCGATTAATATACCGACCGACATACCGCTTTTGATTTTTGCAAGAGCATTTTTTGTTGATTCCATACCGTCTTTGCATTCGTACGGAACAATAAACACATCAAGCTCCGAAGCCTTTGCAAGTGCCTGCTTATATGTTATAACGTTATGTACTTCGGGGATGGATGTTCGTTTGCTCTGCTTTGCGGCACTTTCCGCAATAGCCTGCCAGCGCTCTGTTTTGCTTTTCTTTTTCTTGTCGTCAAGTTTTACAACGCAGCGGTTCATCTCAACGGGGATAATACCTTCAACGCCCAGTTCAACGGCTTTCTGGATAATCAGCTCCATTTTGTCGCTCTTGGGCAGACCTTGGAAAAGATATATTTTTACGGGCAGGCTTGTGTCCTGAAATCTCTCTTCGATTATTTCGGCAATGACGCATTCGCCTTCAAAGCTTTCGATTCTGCAGAGATTGCTGACGTTATTTTCACTGACAAGAAATTCATCGCCGGTTTTCATTCGCAGAACGTCTTTTATGTGATTGTAATCAGCGTCGCTTATCATATAGCGGTTATTCCGTCTGTTGCCTTCTTCAATAAAAAAATTAAACATTATCAACACCGTCTTTCACGGGATATTATAGCAGAGAAATGTTTTGTTAGCAATAAAAATCCGACAGTTTCCGAAACTGCCGGATAAAAATTATTTATTCAACAAATCTTCAAGCCTTGCCATTGTTTCTTTATCGGGTGACGGGATATCCCTGAACGGGAAATCCAGACCCATTTTATCGTATTTGACCTGACAGATTTTCTTGAAAGCAAGAAGCTCGGCTTTGTCGATGCAGGAATATTCAGCCTTGATTTCTCTGAGTTTCAGAATGTTATCATCGTTATCGTTAAGGGTCGGAATGATAACCTGTCTGAGCGTTACGGGGATATTTTCGGAATTCAGATAATCAAGGAAATCAATCACGGTTCCGTATCCGCACCCTACGTAATTTTTGTATTGCTCATCGTCTGTGTATTTGATATCGAGCAAAACACGGTCGGTAACTTTTAAAAGCTCTCTGACTTCATCGTTAAGTATGCATCCGGATGTGTCGATGCAGGTGTTGATACCCTCTGCGTGGCAAAGCTCAAAGAGTTCTCTGACGAATTCAGGCTGGCAAAGAGGCTCGCCGCCCGAAACCGTAATTCCGCCTTCGTTGCCGAAATATTCTTTGTATCTGACCGCTTTATCTGCGATTTCGCGGGGTGAATATTCCGTTCCGATGCCGAATTCCCACGTATCGGGGTTATGACAGCAACCGCATCTGAGCGGACATCCCTGCATAAACACAACAAAGCGTATTCCGGGTCCGTCAAGAGCGCCGAGGCTCTGGATTGAATGGATTCTGCCGTTCATGATTACATTGCCTCGTGGAATGTTCTGCTGATAACTTCTCTCTGCTGTTCTCTTGAAAGCTTGTTGAAGTTAACCGCATAGCCCGAAACACGGATTGTGAGGTTGGGATATGCCTCGGGGTCTTCATAAGCCTTCATAAGAGTTTCACGGTTGAGAACGTTAACGTTTATGTGATGCGCTTTCTTTGCAAAGTAACCGTCAAGAATTGAAACAAGATTACCGATTCTTTCTTTGTCGCTTCTGCCGAGTGCTTCGGGAGTGATTGAAAATGTGTTTGAAACGCCGTCACGGCAATCGTCATAGCTGATTTTAGCAACGGAGTTAAGCGAAGCGAGCGCACCGTTTTCTTCTCTGTTATGCATCGGATTTGCGCCGGGTGCAAAGGGGGCGGAAGCCTTTCTGCCGTCGGGAGTTGCACCTGTGTTCTTGCCGTACATAACATTCGATGTGATTGTGAGAACGGAAAGAGTATGCTCTGCGTTTCTGTAGGCGGGAGTCTTGCGAAGCTCTGTGATCATACGGTGAGCCATATCCTTTGCGATAAGGTCAACTCTGTCATCGTCGTTGCCGTATTTGGGGAAATCGCCCTGAGTATCAAAGTCAACGATGAAACCGCTTTCGTTCTTAATCGGTTTGACGTTTGCATATTTGATTGCGCTGAGTGAGTCCGCAACAACGGAAAGACCTGCAATGCCGAATGCCATAAATCTGCCGACCTTTGTGTCGTGAAGAGCCATCTGGGTTTTTTCGTATGCATATTTATCGTGCATATAGTGGATGATGTTCATTGTGTTGACATAAAGATTGCTCATCCAGCTGATATAAACCTCGAAACGCTTCATAACCTCGTCAAAATCAAGCTTGTCGCCGTCCATTACGGGCATCTGAGGTCCGATGTGGATTCCGCTTGTTGTGTCGAAACCGCCGTTGACAGCGATGAGAAGAAGCTTTGCAAGGTTGCATCTTGCGCCGAAGAACTGCATCTGCTTGCCGACTTTCATTGCGGAAACACAGCAGGCAATTGCATAGTCATCGCCGTAGATGGGGCGCATAATGTCGTCATTTTCGTACTGAATCGAATCGGTATCTTTCGATACTTTTGCGCAGAATTTCTTGAAGTTTTCGGGAAGTGAGTTCGACCAGAGAACGGTGAGGTTGGGTTCGGGGGATGAACCGAGGGTATAAAGCGTATTAAGAACTCGGAAACTGCTCTTTGTGACAAGAGTTCTGCCGTCTTCGCCCATACCGCCGACTGCTTCCGTAATCCACATCGGGTCGCCGCCGAAAAGTTCATTATATTCGGGAGTGCGGAGGTGGCGGGCAACTCTGAGCTTCATAACGAAATCGTCAAAAAGCTCCTGAGCGCCTTCTTCGGTAAGAATACCGTTTTCAATATCTCTTTCAATATAAATATCAAAGAATGTGCTGACTCTGCCGAGTGACATTGCTGCGCCGTTCTGCTCTTTGATTGCGGCGAGATATGCAAAATATGTCCACTGAATTGCTTCTCTTGCGTTTCCTGCGGGCTGGCTGATATCGTAGCCGTACATTGCAGCCATTTCTTTCATATAGCCGAGGAATGCAATCTGCTGGAAAAGCTCTTCGTCAAGACGGATCATTTCTGTGTTGAATGTGCCGTTTGCAAGCTCTTTCTTATCCTTTTTCTTTTCTTCGATAAGCTTGTCAACGCCGTAAAGTGCAACTCTGCGGTAGTCGCCGATGATTCTGCCTCTGCCGTAAGCATCGGGGAGACCTGTGATTACGTGACACTTTCTTGCCTGACGCATTTCGTCTGTGTATGCACGGAAAACACCGTCGTTATGAGTTGTTCTGAATTTGAATTCTTCTTCAACTTTTTTGCTGAGCTTGTAGCCGTAAGCTTCGCAAGCCTACGCACCATTCTCATACCGCCGAAGGGGTTGACGCCTCTTTTGAGCGGTCTGTTTGTCTGGATTCCGACGATAATTTCGTTATCCTTATCAATATATCCGGGGGAATAGCTAGTCAGAGAGGAAACTGTTGCGGTGTCAATATCGAGAACTCCGCCGAACTGACGCTCGAGAGCGAAAAGCGACTGAAGCTTTTTGTTCAGACCTTCGGTGCGTTCGGTTGCTTTTGCAAGAAATTCATCGCTTCCGCAGTACTCTTTGTAGTTCTGCTGAATGAAGTCGCGTACGTTGATTTCATCCTGCCATACACCTGCATTGAATCCGTTCCAGTTGTTGTGTTTCATAGCATTTTTCCTCCTTGTGTTGCTGATTTACCTTTATAAACAAAAAAGGGCAAATCAGTCTTATAAAATAAAACTGAATCGCCCAGACGGTCGGCAGTATATCATTTACATTCCCTTGCGGTAATCCGCTAAATCCGTCAGTCATGTAAATGTTTTCTTTTGGAACTTTATTATACAATATGTTCTTTGCTTTGTCAATTTTAATACTAAATAAAGTGCAACTTTTCTTTTTGGCTTGTTATGTGCAGAATGTATAATTGACATTGATTATAAATATTGTATAATCAAACCGAGGTGATAAAATGAATAACAGAGAATGGTTTAAAAATGCGGGCTACGGAATGATGGCTCATTGGGGACTTTATTCGCTTCTCGGCGGAGAATGGAAGGGCAGGAGAGTCCTTGATTATGCCGAATGGATTCAGAGCAATATGCCGATTCCCAATGCCGAATATTCGATTCTTGCAGATATATTCAATCCGATATATTTCAATGCGGATGAGTGGATACGTCTTGCGAAAGACTGCGGAATGCAGTATTTTGTTTTTACTTCCAAACATCACGACGGTTTTGCGATGTTCAAATCGAAAGCTGATTCGTTCAATATAGTTGATGCAACGCCATTCGGAAGGGATGTTGTTGCGGAGCTTGGCGAAGCGTGCTATAAATACGGTCTGAAATTCGGTCTTTATTATTCGCAGGAGCTTGACTGGCATCATCCTCACGGCGGAGGCTACACCAATCTTTCGGGATGCTCGGGTACTTCGTGGGATAATAACTGGGATTTCCCCGACAGAAGCAAGAAAGATTTCAGTATTTGCTTTGAAGAAAAAATCAAGCCTCAGGTCAAGGAGATTCTGACTCAATACGGCGATTTGTGTCTTATCTGGTTTGATGTTCCGCACACAATAACAAAGGTGCAGAGCCTTGAGCTGAATTCGCTTGTCAAACAATATCAGCCCGGTTGCCTTATCAATTCAAGAATCGGTAACGGCGCATATGATTATGTTTCGCTCGGTGACAATGAATACCCGACGGAATTCAGAGTTGATGAAAATTCCGACCCCAACAGCCTTGACGGATTCAAATTCTCGCCTTACGGTCTTTACGAAACCGCAGGCACTCTCAACAGCTCGTGGGGTTATAAATATTATGACCAGAACTGGGTTACGGCGGAAGAAATTGTTGAACGAAGAAAAAGACTGAATTCACTCGGCGTTAATTATCTTCTGAATATCGGACCCGACGGTCTCGGCAGAATTCCTTCGTTTTCGGTTGAAGCATTGAGAAAAGCCTCGGAAATATATCGGTAAAAAGCGATAATATTTTTGCAAAACGATTCATATAATAAATCTGAATTTATCTGAAAGGCTGTTATGATGCTTAAAATTAACGAACTTTTTGATTTGTCTCATTCAATGGCGGGGGAGTATCTTTCGGAATTTGAATACCCGTGGGATGCTCTTTCGGGAATAAGAGACCTGATTCTTGAAATCGGTAAAAAACTGAATAATGAAGAATACAACGAAATATCACCCGAAATATGGGTTCATAAGACTGCCGTTGTTGCTCCGACGGCTTATATCGGTTCTCCGTGCATTATCGGCGCGGGAACGGAAATCCGCCACTGTGCTTTCATCAGAGAATCCGCACTCGTCGGCGAAAACTGTGTAATCGGCAACTCGACAGAACTTAAAAATGTTATTCTTTTTGATGAAGTTCAGGTTCCTCATTATAATTATGTCGGCGACAGCATTCTCGGCTTTAAATCCCATATGGGCGCAGGGTCGATAACCTCGAACGTGAAATCCGACAAGTCTCTCGTGACCGTCAACAACGGCAAAGAAAAGATTGAAACCGGACTTAAAAAATTCGGTGCGGTTCTCGGAGACTGCGTTGAAGTCGGTTGTAATACCGTACTCAATCCGGGAACGGTTATCGGCAGAAATTCAAATATTTATCCTCTTTCGTGTGTACGCGGTGTTGTTCCGCCCGCAACCATTTATAAAACGGGCGGTATAATCATAAATAAAGAAAACAGATAAGGGGATTATATGGGCAGATATTTCGGTACAGACGGTTTCCGCGGTGAAGCTAACGTTACTCTGACTGCAGACCATGCTTACAAGGTCGGCAGATTTCTCGGCTGGTATTATAATGAACTCAAAAGGCGTTCGGGCTCTGATGAGCCTGCGAAGTTCGTTATCGGAAAAGACACAAGACGCTCAAGTTATATGTTCGAATATACTCTTGTTGCGGGTCTGACGGCTTCGGGTGCGGATGCGTATATGCTTCACGTAACAACAACTCCCTCCGTTGCGTATATAACCAAAATCGACGGGTTTGACTGCGGAATAATGATTTCGGCAAGCCATAATCCGTTTTATGACAACGGAATCAAGCTGATTAACCGTGACGGTGAAAAGCTGGACGATGAAACAACGGGATATATTGAAGATTATATCGACGGGAAGCTTGAAATTTTCGGATGTAAACAAAAAGAAATACCATTTGCCCAAAAAGATAAAATAGGAAGAACGGTAGATTATATATCGGGAAGAAACAGATATATCGGTTATCTGATTTCGCTTGGTCTGTATTCATTCAGAGGAATGAAAATCGGTCTCGACTGCGCCAACGGAAGCTCGTGGAATATTGCAAAAGCCGTTTTTGATGCCCTCGGTGCAAAAACTTATGTTATCAACGCTGAGCCTGACGGCGTGAATATCAATGACAATGCAGGGTCTACTCATATTGAAGTCCTTGCAAAATATGTTGTTGAAAACGGACTCGATGTGGGATTTGCGTATGACGGCGATGCGGACAGATGCCTCTGCGTTGACGAAAAAGGCAATGTCGTTACGGGTGACCACATTCTTTATATCTGTGCGAAATATATGAAGGAAAACGGTAAGCTGACCAACAACACCGTTGTGACAACCGTTATGTCCAATTTCGGCCTTTACAAGGCTTTTGACGAGCTTGGCATTGATTATGCAAAAACCGCTGTCGGCGACAGATATGTTTACGAGTATATGATGAAAAACAAAAACCGACTCGGCGGTGAGCAGTCGGGTCATATCATTTTCTCAAAATTCGCAACAACGGGCGACGGAATTCTGACCAGCCTTAAAGTTATGGAAGTTATGATGGATAAAAAATTACCGCTCAGCAAACTTTGCGAAGGCTTTGAATTTTATCCGCAGGTACTGGAGAATGTCAGGGTCAGCGATAAGTCGACGGTTAAAAATGATGCCGATGTTCAGTCGGCAATCAAAAATGCCGGATCGGCTCTCGGAGATTCGGGCAGAATTCTTGTCAGAGAATCGGGTACGGAACCCGTCATCAGAGTTATGGCAGAAGCTCCGTCGGAGGAAATCTGCAGAAAATACGTTGACAGCATTGTGAAAGTAATTAAAGAAAAAGGTTATACAGTATAAAAACAGAGCAGGGTCAAACGACTCTGCTCTTTCTGCATCTTGTTTATTTTGCGGGGCAATGGTTGGTTGCAACGATGTTGATCCCCGTGCCGAGAATATTTTCAATAAGTATATCTCCGAGAGCAACGGGAGCATTGGCTTCCGCTTTGTTGATAACTTCCATGCACTCCATGATTTTATCCTTGGGAAGTGCGCCTGCGGATTTGCAGGGAACGACGTTATAAATTCCGCCGTTTACTTTAACTGTTGTTGCAAGGCTTCTGACAGGATTTGTGATTTCCGTTCTTGCGTAAGCATCGCCTCTTTTGCAGGTGTTACCCGTTACGGAAAGAATGTCGCCGTTGTCAGCGATTTCAACCGTAACGCCGCAGCCCATGGGGCAGGCTACACAAATAATATTCTTCTGCATAAATCACACCTCCACCGAAATTTCGATTACGCCGCCCTCGGCAAATTTTTTGAGCATATCGTTCCTGATAAGCACATCTTCCATTTCGCCGGGTGCAAGGCGGGGTCTCTTGCGGCTGATTATTTCTTCGCCGTTATATTTTGCAACAATTTTTGCGTTTTTATACACCTGACCGACTCTGAAGTAAAGCTTCACATCGCCGTCGTTCCTGATGTTAACCTTCTGAGGAACAATGTATCTGACACCGTTGACGCCCTTGGTTGTTACATATTCCGCATCCTCTGTTTTGCCGAGAACATATCTTGCAGCGCCTTCGCCTGCAGTCTGGCTTTCAAGAGTAACGTAGTCAACAAGGTCGTGAACGTGAAGAACATTACCGCAAGCAAAAACGCCCTTGTGAGAAGTTTCTCTGTATTCGTCAACAACCGCACCGCTTGTTACGGGGTCGAGGTCGATTCCGACTGCACGGGTAAGCTCATTTTCGGGGATAAGACCGACCGAAAGAAGAAGAGTATCGCATTCGATGAATCTTTCGCTTCCGGGAATGGGTCTGCGGTTTTCGTCAACATCGGCGATTGTGACGCCTTCAACTCTTTCCTTGCCGTGGATGTCGATGACGGTACAGCTGAGGTGAAGGGGAATATCAAAGTCATCAAGGCATTGAACGATGTTGCGGGTAAGACCGCTTGAATAAGGCATAAGTTCGCAAACGCACTTGACTTCCGCCCCTTCAAGAGTCATACGGCGTGCCATAATAAGACCGATATCGCCCGAGCCGAGAATAACAACTTTCTTGCCGGGCATATAGCCGTCGATGTTAACGTATTTTTGAGCAGTACCAGCACTCATAACGCCCGATGCTCTTGTGCCGGCGATGTTGAGAGCGCCTCTGGGTCTTTCACGGCATCCCATAGCGAGAATGATTGCCTTTGCCTGAATTTCAAGCAGACCGTCAGCCTTATTTATTGCATAAACAACATTGTTTTCGGTGATTTCAAGAGCCATTGTGTCGGTTTTATATTCAATCTTCTGCTCATCAACAAGCTGAATGAATCTGTCGGCATATTCGGGTCCCGAAAGCTCTTCGCCGAAATAATGAAGACCGAAACCTGTGTGAATACACTGCTCGAGAATGCCGCCGAGGGTTTCGGCTCTTTCGAGAATAAGTATGCTGTCAACACCGCATTCCTTTGCTTTGAGTGCCGCAGCCATTCCGG
>JAZNFD010000141.1:0-2987 GCA_045588975.1 Acutalibacteraceae bacterium
CCGCTTTTGATTGCAACTTCATCGATGATTTCGCTGTCGTAGCAGGGTATTGAAAGCTTTTCGGCAACCTTTTTTGCGATTTCTCTGCCGCCGCTTCCGAATTCGCGTCCGATAGTTATTATTTTGTTATTCATAAATTCAGCCCCTTTTATAATTTATTTATCTTCGTCTTTTAAATGTTCCTTAAGAATATATATGGGTCGGTTCTTGACCTGAACATACATTTTTGAAAGATATTCGCCGATGATGCCGAGGCAGAAGAGAAGAAGACCGCCGATAAGCAGGAGAAGAACCACGATTGTTGCATATCCCGGCACATCAATTCCGAATGCAAGCTTCTGTATAACCACAACGATAAGATAGAGAATTGAGCAAACGGAAGAAAAAATACCGATGAATGTTGAGAATTTGAGCGGAGCCGTTGAGAATGCAAAAATTCCTTCGAGTGCATATTTGAACAGCTTAGTGAAACTCCATTTGGATTCTCCGCTTTCTCTGACCGCCACTTCATAGGGGATATATTTTGTGTTGAAGCCAACGTAGCTGAAAAGACCTTTTGAAAATCTGTGAAATTCCGACATCTGAAGAATTGCATCAACCATAACTCTTTTCATAAGTCTGAAATCCGATGCGCCGTTAACAAATTCAACATCCGAAATCTTATTGATTAATTTGTAGAAACCGGATTTGAATGCGGAAAGCACCGCCGATTCTTTTCTGCTTTTCTGATAAGCTGCGACGCAGTCAAGCTCTTCGTCGGAATTGAGCACATCAAGCATTTCAAGCACAACCTCGGGTCTTTGCTGAAGGTCGGCATCAATTATGCACACAAGGTCGCCTTTCGCTTTTGAAAGACCTGCATACATAGCCGCTTCTTTGCCGAAATTGCGGCTGAAAGTAAGCACCTGAATGTTGTTTTCGGTATGATGATTGTTATAAAGCTGTTTTAACTTCTGATAAGTCTTATCCTTACTGCCGTCGTTGACAAAAACAAATTCATAGTCGGTGACTTTGCTGCCAAATACTTTGTTGACCTCGCTGAAGAACCTTTCAACGTTACCTTCTTCGTTGTAGCAGGGGATAACCAATGATAAATTCATGCTTTTCACCTCTCACTCTGCTATTATATAAAAAGACAATTAATAAAGAGTGAATAAAAAATAAATTATTAATAACTAAATTTTATCATCCATATTAAATAAAGTCAATATGCAGACAACTTAAAATCTGAGCAGTGATTTTACGATTTAACAAAGTGTTAACAATTAAATTATTGACAAATTCTTCTTGTTGGAGTATAGTAATGATAGAAATTAGCACTCTTGCTTTTTGAGTGCTAAAATTAGCACTCGCAGAAAGAAGGTGAGGAGGATGGCTGAACTCAGTGAAAGAAAAAAGCTGATTTTATCCGCTGTTGTCGAGCAATATATCAAATCAGGTGAGCCTGTCGGTTCAAAAGAGCTTATTGCATTGACGGGTATGTCCGTATCCTCCGCAACCGTGCGTAACGAGATGAGCGAGCTTTCCGCGATGGGTTATCTTGAGCAGCCGCACACTTCGGCGGGCAGAGTCCCTTCACAAAAAGGTTACAGATATTATGTCGATAATCTGATGAAGGACAGAGAAATTGACGAACTTAACCGAAGGATGATTGAGGCGGGAATTTCCTCTGCGGCGGGTGACCCCGAAAGGCTTATTGCTCAGGCCGGCGAGGTGCTTGCGGAGCTTACGAAATGTGCTTGCGTTTCAACCGCACCCGGAGGCGATGCAGTCATAATCCGCAAGATTGAGCTTGTGCCGGTTGGCGTGCATTCCGCGATGCTTGTGCTTTTGACATCAAACGGAATTCTCAAGAGCAGACTTTGCAGGCTCGACTGTGAGCTTACCGCAAAAATTCTCGAGGAGTTCTATAATATAGTTGATTCCTGCATAATCGGTAAACCCGCTTCGGAAATAAGCGTTGTTTCGATGCAGACGGCTGCCGCTTCGGTTGACAGTGACCCGTTTGCGATGCTTCCGCTTATGGCGGCGGTTTGCGAGCTTGCAAGGAGCATGGAGGATTCAAGAATAATACTCGGAGGAAGTTCAAATCTGTTTTCACATAAAGACTACGGCATGGGCGCAATCGAGCTTTTTGAATTTCTCAACAAGCGGGAGCCTCTGTCAGCAGTCATCAGCGGAATAAAAGAGCCCCTCGATGTTATCATCGGCAAAGAAAATCTTTACCGACAGCTTGAAAATTCGAGTGTTATCGTGGCAAAATATTCCGTAGGAGGCAAGGATTCGGGATCAATCGGACTTATAGGTCCCACCCGAATGGATTACGAAAGCATTATCCCCAGTGTAAAATATCTTACCGATATTGTCGGACGGATGATAACCCAGGCAATTGAGGAATAGAAAGGATACAGTATGAAGAAGGAAAAAAAGACTCCCGAAACAACCGAAGAAGTCAAAGAGACTGCCGAGGAAGTGAAGGAAGAAACTGCGGAAGAAAAGCTCAGAAAAGAGCTTGACGAAAAGAACGATCAGTTTCTGAGACTTTATGCGGAATACGATAATTTCCGTAAGCGTTCGCAAAAAGAAAAGCAGGATATTTATTCGTCATCCAAGGCGGACGTAATAAAGGAACTGCTTCCCGTTCTGGATAATTTTGACAGAGCGGCAAACAATACCGGATGCAGTTTTGAGGACTACAAAAAAGGAATTGAACTTATTTTCAGTCAGTTCGGCGAAATTCTCAAAAAGACGGGCGTTGAAAGCTACGGCGAAAGAGGCGATGCGTTTGACCCCAATATCCACAATGCGGTTATGACCGTTGAAGACGACGAGCTCGGCGAAAACGTTATTGCCGAGGTGTTCACAAAAGGCTATAAGATTGGCGATAAAATCATCAGAGATGCAGTCGTCAAGGTTGCAAATTCATAAATCAGGTTTATAATTTTTCATTTATTTATAGGAGGAATTTTATTATGGCAAAGATTATC
>JAZNFD010000142.1:0-3932 GCA_045588975.1 Acutalibacteraceae bacterium
AAAGTTTTGTTCCAAAGAATCCAGACTGTATGTATATGGCATTTCATAATAATTTTGTTTGTTGCAAACACAGTACCATGTTGAATTGTGCATTTCATTATAGGTAAATGAATAATATCCGTCGTGCTCAGCGATAAAGGAATAGTAAACATAATAATTGCTGATTTCATCGCCCCACTCAACTTCTTTAACCGTTTGTCTTCCTAAACTGAATTCGCCTGCATATTCATAATTTGTATCTTCACGTTCAATGGTTTCGTATGCAGAAAAAGCGTTAACTGTTGATATTCCTACAATCATCATAAATGAAAGAAATAATGAAATAAAGCTCTTTACTCTTCTTGTCATTTGAAACACCTCCGTTAATATGTTACTGTCCGATTGTACTGACAACTTTTCCGTATTTATTCAGATAAAATACTCTGTCACCTCTGTCAGCGGTGTAAATCCGTTCATCGTGAGATTCCCAAATCTGACCATAGACGTTATAATACTTATCCGATATTTTTGTCCCGTTTTTATCAATCAGCCATTCATAATAGGAGCCGTAAATTCTGTCTCCGTTTGGATTATAGGCAGATGCAACTCCCACCGCTTCAAAACTTCTATATGTTTTTTCTCCGTAATCACTGTTGAATTTAGCATCATATATTTCAATATCACAGTATTCGCCTTCGGGGCAGAGAACATTACCGTAAAAATCATAAATTGCGATTGTGTTGCCGTAATGTGTTGATCCGCCTGAAGTAATAACAGGTTCTTCGTTACGGGATGAAGCTAAAATTCTGTCGTTGGCAAAACGTATTATCTCATCGTATTTACACGGAACAATTTCTTTGCCTGTGGTTTTGTTTATAATGCCACAATAAGTTTTGTCATTCTTAAAGCAAACAGAAACACAATATTCCAAATTGTTTTTGGTGTAAAAGTTTTCTTTTGCTACAGGGGTTTCATCGATTATTTCTTTGATAACTAAGTTGCAATCAAAAACATACAGCTTTCCGTCGTGTATTCCGTACAGTTCACGTTCGCCATAGTTTATATTTCTGCCGGAATAGTATTTAAAATAGTTGTCATAGATTTTGTCGCCTGAATTATCCAAAAAATAAAAAATATCGTTCTCGTGAAAAGCCATATAATTATTCGTATCCAAGCATGCAACACCTTTGCAATAAGGAATAATAAATTCACCTTTGGTGTTTATAAGTGCTTCGTTGGTGTTTTCTGCCGATGTTGTGTTTTCAACTCTGAATCTGTCATTTCCCAAAAATGCTATGAATGTGAATTGAGGACTTACAATTATTTTCTCTTTTTTATCAGCGATACCGTATCTATTGTCTTTATTATTATAATTTTTTTCGTTATCAGGATTTGAAAAACATATCAAAAAGTCATTTGAAGAATCATAACTGCATTCATAATCAAAAAATATTTTTTGTTCTTGGTTCGAAAAAGTCTCTGCTTTCTCATACTCACGGGTTGTTGAGCTTTTCGAAGAGCTTTTTGTGAGAATCGGTTCTGTTGTTTTACTAACAGTAGCAGATGCAGTAGTTGTTGATTGAGGTTCGGAATCATGTTGATTGGTGCAAGATGATAAAAAAAGAACAAAGCAAAAAAATAAACAAACCATCTTTATTATCTGCATCTTTTTGACCTCCAATCAAAATCAATATAGGTCGGTTTTGCATCTGGCGGCAGAGCAGGCAGAGTAACCTTTTCAAAACCTTCAAGCATTATGAATTCTTCGGTTCGTGTTATATATCCGTCATTTTCAATGGCTTCAAGATATTCTTCTTCCGTATCAAACGGATATTCGCCACGTTCATAATAGGCATTGATTATTTCGTCGTCAAAAGTGTAGATAATATCAACATTGTAAACCTCAAATTCTTCCTGCTCTTTGTAGTCTTTTGGGTTCATAACAGGAACGTTGCCCCATTTAATCATTTGGTGACACCAAGTGTTGTTTGCTTCTTCGAATACCTCTCTCGGAATATCAAAATACATCACAAAATCAACAATTTTCATTCTGGTAGGCTCGATAATTTCTTCTCCCACTTCAAACAATCCATTATTTGGAGGTTGTTTGGCATAATATTGCTCCATCCATTCAAAATATTCTTCGTCACTTACCAGATTGGCAAAAAAAGTATTTAATCCCGAGCTTCCGTTAGTGTAATAAATTCTACGATATTTTGTTGTGTACGGATCAATATAATCACCTGAATCACCGCCCGAATCACCATCACTTAAAGGAGGTTCATAATCCGAACCGGTATCGGCAGGATACTCTTCCTCAAATCCGGGTGTAATGTGAACTCTTGTTGACGGAACAGTAAATTGAAACCGAGTTGTTGATTCTGTTTTTGAGGGCTGTTCTGTGGCAACAGTGTTGATTTCCGTTGTTTGAGAATAAACCTCTGTTGTTACTTCTGTATAAACCGATGTTGTTTCTTTGTTAACAGATTCTGATGATAAAAATGCGGTTGTATTTTCAGGTTTAATTTCAACACCTGTCTGACGGGGAAGTATAAGCAAAACTGAAATAAAAACCACTAACGACATAACAATACCTGCACTTTGAATTAGGATTTTTTTCTTTTGCTTTTTTGCTTTATCATATACTTCTTTCTTTTCTAATATTTTCGATACCCTTTCTTCGTATTTATCCATAAATAAATCCCTCCTTTTCAAGAGCAGATTTCAAAGACTGCTTTGCTCTGTAAAGCAATAATTCTGTTTGCCTTTTGCTTTTCTTGATTATAAATGCTATTTCTTCGTTTGAAAGGTCATTGAAATAAGAAAGGTAAATTACTTCTCTGTAAACAGGGTTAAGAGATTGAATTGCTGAGTGAAGGTCTGCCTTAGTTTCAGCATTACAAATATCATCTTCAACACAAAGTTTATCTTCATCACCAACCGTTGTTTCATCAAAAATGAAAGTCGTTTTACTTGATTTTCTGATAAAATCAACAGCCTTGTTTCTCGCTATTCTGAATAAGTATGTTTTGAACTGAGATTCATTGCGGAATTTGTTTTTCTTGGAAATAAGTTCAACAAAAGTATCCTGCATCAAATCCTCTGCAGTTTGTCTGTCGCGGACAAATTTGCAGATGAAGTTAACAAGACTGTCGCTGTATGTTTTTACAATTATGACCAAACCTTCGTTATCGCCGTTAAGATAGTCGGCATAAGCCTTGGCACCTATATCCACAAATTCACCCCCGTTTGAAAAGCTTTTCATATATTAGTCGTTTGAAAATGCAATTTCTATCAGTAAAAGACAAATATTCTCAAATTTAATTATAAATTAATAAAAGATGTTGTCAATAATTGTTTGTGACAATGTATATATGAATGTGCTGATATAAAAATCGCCATGCAAGCTGATTTAATGTCAACTTGTATGGCTTGATTTTATTATTTAACTGTTCTGCAACACATTCTCGACAGTTTCAAGCATTTTTTCTGTATCGGTAGCCCCTGTGTTCCATATTTCAATCAGAACATTGTCGATGCTGAGTGTTTTATAATAAACAGTTCTGTCTTGCTGCTCGTAAACTATTCCATTTGGTGTTTCGGAGTATTCATATCCCGAAATTCCGTTAAAATCAATGCGTTCCAAGCAAGCATCTGTTGCATTTTCTTTACTGCTGAACAAATGAATTATAAACGAAACCGAATCGCCTTTATAAATAACACTTTCAACAAATCCGTCTGACACACCGTCAAGATAAGACGGTTCGTCGCTGATTGCAAGATTATGCTCTGCAAATATTTCGTCAAATTCAGATATAGGCAACTCTTTAATTTCCGCTTTTTCAAGTGCTTCAGAAACAGATTCTGTTGTTTGCTCCGGTATATTCTTGTTCTTTAAGTTATGAGTAAAGGCAAAAACAAGCATCGAAATAAGCGCTGCAAACCAAATTATC
>JAZNFD010000143.1:0-2654 GCA_045588975.1 Acutalibacteraceae bacterium
TCTTTGCGTAAGGACCCTTATTCTGCTGCTTTTTGAGCTTTTGTCTGTCGGGCATATTTGAACGGCGCGCAGATTCGGGAACAAAATTCTCAAGTCTTTCGTCGTACTTGGAAAGATCCACGGATGTAGTTCTTGTGTCTACAACTCTCGTTTTCTTAACTGCCGTTACGGTTTCGCCGCCGCCTACGTTTGTCTGCATAGAAATCTCTCGAACTTTCTTTTCGTTTTGATTGTTTTGAACGGGCTTTTGTGCGGGTTTCTGCTGAGAGCCAAAATTAGGCTTTGCAAATCTATCAAGAGATTTGCTGGAGCCACGCTCGGGTTGAGGTTGAGAAGGCATTTTAACCTCTGCTTTTTTCGTCTCGGCGGCATTTTGCTGAGCCGTCGGCTTTTTCTCTTCCGCAGGTTTGCTCGGAGCAACAGCCTTTTTCTCCTCGGCGGGCTTGACCGGTGCGTCTGCGTTCTTTGTTTCCGCAGGCTTGCTTATTGTCTCTGGCTTTTTAGTTTCCGCAACACTTGCGGGTTTCTGTTCTTTCTCCGATGATTTTACTGCATTTTCAACAGCCTCGGCGGCAGGTTTCTTCTCAACGCGAGCGCTTTCCTTTTTAACCACCTCAGCATTTTTCTCCGGTGCAGACGCTTTCTTAACGGAAGCCTTCTCCTCCGCTTTCTCGGCAGTAGGCGTAGTTCTTTTAATGTCTGCACGTCCGGCGAGATAATCTGCCATATTTGTTATCTGATTATCTTCCGTAAGCTTGTTCAGTAATATGGAAAACTCCTCTTCATTTATCGTACCCGATGTTGTTCTTATTCCAAGACCGCATGACTCAATATAGTCAATAAGTTCTTTTCCCTTTAATTCCAAATCTTTGGAAAGTTGATTTATTTTGATTTTTGTATTTGCAACCATTATCCAACCGTCCTTCCGTTATTATTCTTTGCGATTTCCCTTTATAAGAGCTACGATGTTCTCGTCGGTAACTCCCAGGCTTGCAACGGCAGACTTGCCTATTGCCCGTCCAAGCTCTTCAGTGCTTATATCACCAAGAGTCAAAACCTCCGTATTATAGTATGCGGCGCAATTAAGAATTCGCTTCTTTGAGTTTTCTGACGCAGTACCGGCCATTATTACCATAATCACCTTTCCCTCACGAACTCCGTCGCATACCATTTCGGTTCCGGAAATAAGCTTTCCGGATTTTCTTCCGAGTCCTATTCTGAACAGCAAGGACTTTTTCTCGTTATCATTCATTTATCTTTTCTATCTCTTCTTCAAGTTTTGTAAAAATCTCTTCCGGAATCGTGCATTCAAGATTTGATTCAAGCCTTTTATGTGCCTTTTTAAGACACAGCCTTGAAGGACAAATATAAGCTCCGCGTCCTGATTTTTTCCCTGTAAGATCAATTTCCACTTCGTTTGATTCGGGAAGTCTTACAATTCTGATCAGCTCTTTCTTTGAATGCTTTTCGGAGCATCCCACGCATCTTCTCTCCGGAATCTTCTTCTGAGACGCCTGCATATCACACCGTTTTAATATCAATCTTGCAGCCTGTAAGTCTTGCGGCAAGACGTGCGTTCTGGCCTTCCTTGCCTATTGCAAGAGAAAGCTGATCGGGGCTGACGATAACACGGCAAGAGCGTTCGTTTTCAAATTCAACGCTTTCAACTGTTGCGGGCTTGAGCGCCGCGGCAATAAACTCCTCGGGAACCTCGCTGAACGGAACGACGTCGATCTTTTCTCCGTTGAGCTCGCTTACAATATTCGTTATTCTGCTTCTTCTGTTACCGATACAAGCGCCAACCGGATCTACATTTTCATCTCTGCTTTCAACGGCGATCTTTGTTCTTGAACCTGCCTCACGGGAAATACCGCGAATAACTACTGTTCCATCGCTGATTTCGGGAATCTCTATCTCGAAAAGACGCTTAACAAGACCGAAATGGGAGCGGGAAAGAGTAACAACAGGTCCCTTGATCTCGCTGTTAACCTCCATAACGAAAACCTTGATATGATCGCCAACCTCGTATTCCTCGCCGGGAATCTGCTCGCTCTTAAGAAGCACGGCCTCGCTTGTGCCCGTGTCTACCATAGCGTTTCCGTTTACGGGGTCGATTCTTACGACCGTAGCCGTAATAACCTCTTCCTTCTTGCTTTCATATTCCTTGAACAACATCGAGCGCTCCGCTTCTCTTATACCCTGAATGATAACCTGCTTTGCGGTTTGTGCGCTTATTCTTCCGAAATTCTTTGTTTTTAATTCAATTTCCGCAATTCCGCCAAGGACGTATCTTCTATTTAATTTCTTTGCTTCCTCGAGCGTAATTTCCGTCAAAGGATCAACCACCTCTTCAACAATATTCATTTGCTTATAAAGCTTAATATCTTTCTTTGTTTCATCAACGGCCACACGAACGTTAGTGCCGCCACCGCTGTCCTTTTTGAAAGCAGATACAAGTGCGGCTTCAACTCTTTCAAGCATATATGCCTTAGGGATTCCTCTTTCCTTTTCAAGCAAATCAAGAGCGTTAAAAAATTCGGTATTCATTTTAAGACTGCCTTTCTTTATAATTAAAAATCGTATATTGTTTTTGCTTTTCCAATTTTTGAATATGAAAAAGTTTTTTCTTCACCGTTGACATCAAGAACAACCTC